>NZ_JACJEZ010000094.1:0-7028 GCF_014164365.1 Pseudoalteromonas sp. SG43-6 | reverse complement strand
CAGGAGCTACAGGGGAAACAGGAGCTACAGGGCCTCAAGGTGTAATCGGAGTTGCTGGCATTAATTGCTGGGATCTAAATGGTGACCGAGTCAATGATCTCGATGAAGATATCAATAAAGATGGTCTGTGGAATGCCTATGATTGCGCTGTCGCCGCTACTCCTGAACAAAACCAGACAGTAGAACTGAATCATCAGCATATGTGTGAGGCCTTAGCGGCAAACAATATATATCCAGTAGGCTGCCCATCCAGTACTCATACAGTCCCCACCGGTACATTGACAAGAATGATATCTACAAACTTTTTTGACGATGGTACGGGCAATAGACTTCTAAGCTGTGGCGATAGCCCAAGCAATGGATTACTCAGCATAAGCCTACGAGACTTCGTAAACTCAGATGGCGTTACCGTTAAGGAAGGGTGGTGGGAGCTAGAGGGCGGATATATCGCTAAATCAGGAACTATGTCTATATTTGAATCAGTTAATGGCGGGTGCCAGGACCTCTGTGCAGCTGATGCAGACTGCATCGCTTCGGTCGCTGTTAGAACATCGTCTGAATCTTCATCTTGCCGTTTATATTACCATTCAGATACTGCCATAAAATATGAGCGATTTTGTGGTAGGGAAATCCCTGGTGTCTTTAAAGCAGAAGATCAATGCAAACTAACTCTAGCCGCCAATGCTATTTGGGCGTCTAAGTGTCCATAACTTTGAATACTTAACAAATCAAAGCAAGCGGACTTGGTAAAGCTGTCAGCTTTTTTGCATGGGCAAAAAGGCCGCCAACTTTACCAAGCCGTTGTTTGAGGCGTTAGGCGTCATTTGCTTACAGCATTAAAATGTGGGTTCAGACGTGACATTACGGCATCAAGGTTGTTTCGCTAGGTTGTTTTTCCGGCTTGCTTCTTCGGTAGTTTCAACGGCTTTAGCAACGCGTTTTTCATCAATATCGTAACGCCAACATTCTGCATTATCAGCTTTCTAAACTCGCTCTTTTATCCAGCATTGTCGTTAACATCTGGCATTTCGCACAGGGTTGTTTTATCTTAAATTCAATAATTTAAATACGCGGCCTAATTGGCTAGTGGTGGCAGCAAAGCTGCGTACTTTCAGTTGTACGCCTAACAAAACGCTGTTGGCACTCCCTTCGGTCGCTGGGACGCTAACACGTGGGCTGGCTCGCTTCGCTCGGATTTTAGCCCACGTGCTAACGCCCCAAAGCTTAGCGTTGAGGCTGTAGAATTACTCTTTTTTAAGAAAAACAACCTGTTTTATGGGTTCTAAATGCATTACCTAATGCTTTAAAAACGCTTAGAGTTAATCACAGGAGCTCGTTTCTTTATTGAATTTGGCTGTTGGAGTTATTCTACAGTCTCGTTAGGTAAAATCACATGGTAACAGGTCAAGATGTAGTATTGACAGCCAAAAAGGACTTAGAGAGTTTTTTTACTCCTGCTGCTAACTTTGAGCTAAAAGTAGAATTAAATTCTACTTCGCGGCATCACGCTAGCGTTGTTGGCGTAGGAGACGACCTTCGCATCCGATTTTCTAATGATTTTTGTTATGCTGCAGTTGATGGCATCGATGCACTTCATTACTACGCATTAATCATTAGCCATGAAGTTGCTCACTATATGCATTCGCATAATGAACACAAAGACGAAAGTGAAAACGATAGTAAAAGTATAGAAGCATTTGCTGACTTTTTTGGCACTCGTGTAATGATGACCTTAATTACATACGGTCAAGAGTTTATTAAACTCTATGAAGTAATCGGCTTCAAATTTCATGGTGGTAAAGTTCTCGATAGTGTGGGAGCTGCGATAGCAGAGCTATCTGATACGTTATTTAAGTCCGACTCTAAGAATTATCCAAATTGTATTTCTAGAGTTGGCTTTTGTGCTTCAGGCGTTACTTCTTTCCTAGATAAACAATTCGGTAACATGGATATTCAACGCTCAATGGATGTACTTACGCGCATTTATTCAGCAGGCAGCTTGCCACAACTTTTTAAGTACCAATCTGATGACTTTGACATGGATCGTGATTTTATTTCTATCTCTGATGAAGTACACAAGTCCATACAAGGCATTAATATCTGTATTACAAGGGGTGTTAAGCCAAAGTATTTAAAGTTCATTGGAACATCGTATCACTCAACACCAGAATCCAGAGAGATATATGTGGAATCGATGTTGAGCATTGCTAACGAGCAGGGATTGGATTTACCAAAATTTACCTAACAAACACATTAAGGCGCTTCGCTGGGACAGTAACACGTGGGCTCTGTCACTTTGCTCGGATTTTAGCCCACGTGTTACTGCCCTTTATGTGGGTGTTACGAACGTCCGCAATTGGCACTGAGCCGTCATTCGGATCTAAATTGTTTATGCCCCCAAAATAATTTAACGTAAATACTCTAAAGCAAACTGTAATAGAGATCTGCATAATGCTTTACCTTAGTTAGTTAAATTTTCTGAAACAAAATCTATGAACTTCCTAACTTTTAACGGTTGTTTTTTGTCTGCATAAAGAAGGTGGACATTTCTAACTTTTGGTTGACACCCTTCAAGTACTCTAATGAGTTTTCCAGATTGGATGCTTTCTTCAAGCAAATGATAGGGTTGAAGAATAATGCCAATCCCCTTGAGTGCTGCATTTTTTAGTGCACTACCATTATTACTAATGAATCTACTGGTTTGTAAATGTAAGAGGTCAATTCTAAACTCCTTTTTAAAATTAGAGCTATCAAACCAAGGTTTAAAGCCTAAAAAATGATGATTTTCTAAATCCGTTATATTTTTTGGGGGACCGTTAGTTTTTAGGTATTTTGGTGAAGCACAAAAAATAAGTTGTTGGGAAAAAACTCTCTTTGAGATGTAAGAAGCGTCTTTCAAATCTCCGACTCTGAAAACGATATCATAATTGTCTAAAACAACGTCAGTTAAAGAATCGGATAATGTAAGGTCTATTCTTATTGCGGGGTTGGCCTCTAAAAAGTCGGCAATGATTGTTGTTAATACATGAGTACCAAAGTTGTGCGGAGCATTCACGTTAATCAAACCTTCAGGCTCTTTTGTAAAATCATCCATTGAAAGAACTAAATCTCTATATTGCTTTTGTAACGCTTTAGCTTTGTTTAGATACACCTCACCAGCTTCTGTTATGTTTTGTCCTCTAGTACTTCTATTAAGTAGTTTAATATTTACTTCCTTTTCTAGAAAATTCACATATTTGCTTACCATTGTTGTGGAAATATCAAATTTCGTTGCGACTTTCGAAAAGTTTTTTTCCTTGCAAACAGAAATGAAAATCTCAATAGCTTTTAATCTGTCCATGTAAACCTCTGGTTTAAACTGTTTTAATCAAAAGTGGGTTAGTGATTTTATCCTAGCAGTATAAAATGGGCTCGTAAATCAAATGGAGTCAATATGGAAACTTACCACTTAATTAGCTTTGCATTAGTGTCATTCCTGACTGTGCTTAGTCCAGGTCCAGCTGTGTTATTTACAATTCACAATGTGTTTAATGCAAATTCACAAGATGTACTGAAGGGGGTTCTGGGTGTTGCAACAGGAATATTAATAGTAGGTTTCTTTGCAACGTTGTTAATCATGTTTACAACAGAAGCCGTTGGCGGCGCATTTAAGGTTCTTAATCTTGCAGGAGCTTTTTATTTTTTATATTTGGCAGCAAATAATCTTAAGGCATTTAAATATAAAAATAGTTTGAGCAATGAACAGAAAAAACATTTTTTTCACGGCCTAGTCATCAGTCTACTGAACCCAAAAGCACTTGCTTTTTTTATATTCATCTTTCCTACATACATGCAAGAAAATTATATTTCTGCGGGTATAGCAACACTATTAACAAGTATTTTTGCTTTAAATGTATTACTTGTTCATTGCTTCTATTATTTTAGTTTTAACTACTTAACTAAAACAATAGGCATTGACAAGTTCGCAAATTACTTCAATCGACTATCAGCATTTACTTTTTTTATCTTCGCTTTGTTTATGTTTAATCAATTTTTAACAAGCATTACTCAATAACTTAAGGTATCACTATGATTGATTTATATTACTGGACTACGCCCAATGGTCATAAAATTACGATGGCACTTGAAGAGCTAGGTTTGGATTACAATTTATATCCAATAGATATATCTAAAGGGGAGCAGTTTTCACCTGAGTTCAGCGAATTGAGCCCCAACCAAAGAATACCAGCAATAATCGATAACGCCCCATTCAATACTTTTAAACCAATCAGCATTTTTGAATCAGGCGCTATTTTGCAATATTTAGCTGAAAAATCAGGGAAATTAATCGGTGAATCTCTCACTGATAAATATAAAGTCTTACAATGGTTAGCTTGGCAAGTAGCCGGACTTGGCCCTATGGCTGGACAGAATCATCATTTTATACATTATGCTTCTGAGCAAGTACCTTATGCAATTAACCGCTATCAAAATGAGACGAATCGTCTTTATAGTGTTATGGACAAGCAACTGGCGCAAACTGAATATTTAGCTGGTAACTTTTATTCAATTGCTGATATCGCGTGTTACCCTTGGATAAGAATACATGCTTTTCAAAGTATTGATATTGAGAAGTTTAGTAACCTTAAGCGCTGGTTAAATAATATCAAAACGAGACCGTCAACAATTAAAGCTTTTGAGGTGGCAAGTAGAATTAATACCCAACCTACGGTTAATGAAAAGGCGTCGCACCTACTTTTTAATCAATCGCATGTTAAGTGATTTATTTAGGAGAACAACATGATTAAATTGTATGAATTAGCAGGAAAAAATGGGGTTATTTTTAGTCCTTATTGTTGGCGTATAAGAATGGCGTTAAGTTTTAAAGGGGTGAATTTTGAATGCGAAGAAGTCGCTTTCACGGACATTAAAAACATCAGTAAAGGGCTATTTAAAACGGTGCCAGTAATATCAGATAACAACAATGCTATTAATGATTCATATGATATTGCTGTCTATCTGGACAAAACTTACCCAGATACACCTTTACTTTTTCCAAATGAAGATTCAAAACAAACCTTTAGATTTATTGAAGCGTGGTCTAACTCGCTTCATTCTGATATCGCACAGATTGCAATTTTTGACATTTACAAAAAATTACAAGATAAAGATAAAGCATATTTTAGAAAATCAAGAGAAGCTCTTTTCTCAATGCCTCTTGAAGATGTACAAGAAAGCAAAAGTGCTGAAGCTACATCTAGTTTACTAAAAAAATTATTGGTTTTAGAAAAGTACCTCACAAGAGCAAGGTTTGTAGGCGGTTTAAATCCAACATATGCTGATTTCATCATTTTTGGTAGCTTGAAGTGGCTACTTCAAACGAGCGAACCTTTCAGTCATCATGAACTTCCAGAAAAGACTAGAGAATGGTATGTCGAGCTTTCAAATCGATATAGTGCACCTTCAAGTTAACGTAATGTCTTTAAAAATTAACCTTAGAAAAGGGACTGGAGTAATGATTTGCTCTGCAATAAAAGTTTTGTGGAATGTAATATGTATATCCGCTTTGTAATTAACGAATTTTGTCATGAGTCAAATCAGCGTCTAGGTCTATTTCTTGCTGTTAGGTATATGAAAGATGATAATAAATTTTTGGATTATGAGTTGGAACAAGCAGAGAGCATTATGGAGTGGTTTAACAACCACCTAGAATCGCCATTGGATTATTTGAATGCTCAAAAACTTAGAAAAGCTGATATTTTCATAAGTTGGTTCAAAATATCGGCCAAAAAACATATTTCTAAGGTTAGAGAATTTGTTGTATTGCTAGAAAGTAAAGGTATCGTAGTTGAAAAAATCAGAACAGAAAGACCTGGAAAAATAGTTTATTCAGATGAATATCAAGTGTTTGCTAAGCCATTTGAAAAGTATTAACTTTAACCACCCCTGATAGTTTAGCTGTACCACTTATCAATTGGAAAGTACTTTACTGTTATACATACACAGACATATATAAATTTTACCTAAATCAACCTCAAATAAAGGTTACTAACCCGTATTTGAGATTTTAAATTACTGTGTGGATGCAATTCACTCTAGTTGATTAATAATGGATTGTAGTTAACTGTTTTAAGAGCTGATACCAAAAACGAATTGTAAAAAATAAGAGACAATAGATGACAAGTGATACACCAAAAGACTATAGCGAGGATATGTATAAATTCTACTTTGAGGTTGGTGAGTGGAAGGGCGAAGCTCTTACAATCATTAGCTCATTTCTAGGTCATTATCATTCGAAGAATATAACCAAATTAGAGTTTGGTTATGAACTGATAATGCCTATTCAGTGCGTACCAGATTTGGTGTCACTTTTGATTGAGAAAAACATAGCTATTTATCAGATAGTGCGTGGTGAAAAAACACAAGAAACTTGGCGGTTATGACGAACTTGTAGAGTTGAATCAGTTTTTGTCACATTTTTCCTGTCCCTTGGTTTTAGTGTTTAAGGTGGATAGCTATTTTGTGTAATGTACTTTATTAAGATGTTATTAGCTTTGAGGAGATTATGGAAAGTATAATAAAACAAGCAATTCAATTGCGAAAAGAGGCAAACATCATGAGTCAATAGCGTTACTTAAAACGCTACTAGATAATGAGACATATTCTGCTAAAGCTCACTTACAAATTGCTTGGTCGTACGACAATCAAGGTAAAGAGAAAGAAGCGGTTGAGCATTATCTGACATCTCTTACAGGTCCTTTATCATCCATTGAAAGATTCGATGCTTTGTTTGGACTGGCAATTAACTATCGAAGCCTTGGTATGTATTCAGAGGCCCTAAGCTATTTCGAGCAAACGATCAGTGAGTATCCTAGTTGCATTGAAATCCAACCTTTCTATGCCATGTGCCTTTACAACATAGGTCTGTAATGGTCAACAAATTCTGTAGAGATTCTAAGCGGCATTTTTTAATTCATTATATTTCTGATGTGGCGTCATATAATTAAGCGTAGAATGCCTACGTTTGTAATTGTAAAACTGAATATAAT
>NZ_JACJEZ010000093.1:0-7087 GCF_014164365.1 Pseudoalteromonas sp. SG43-6 | reverse complement strand
TAAAGCGCTAACTGCGTTATAATTTTTTCAAGTAGAACAACTACATGTCAAAATTTACGCCTTGTTATCACTGTATTTATCTGTCGCTATAAATGGTCAGTAACTTAACACGATTGGTATAATTCGCTATGATAATCATATTTTTAATAAAATGAGAATTCTTAACTGATTTCACCGCTAATCGCATATTTTAATACCCAATGCTTTACCGGTCCGGTTTTATTTGCCATTTTCAAAAACTGACTGCGTGCCCACTGCAATGGAGTTAGTTGATTAGAAAAACCAAAATAACAAGCGTCCATCATACTCATCATTAACAAATTTGCTTTGCGTCTAGTTTGCTCATATTGTTTAAGATATTGTGCAGCACCTATATCGTCTGCATTTTTTAATATATCAGCAAGTGCTACGACATCTTGAAAACCTAAGTTAACCCCTTGCCCAGCGAGCGGATTAATCGTATGCGCTGCATCACCAACCAGCACGATACGGCCATCTGAATAGCTGTTGGCATGTTGGCGGGCTAACGGAAATACAGCATGCTCTATGATATCAAAGTCCCCAGCTAAGGGCGGGAAATGTGCAAGCAGTTGCTGTTTTAATTCGCCTGCTGAGAGCTGCTGCCATTGCTTTAACTGCTTTGCATCGTGGTAACAAATTAAATTGGCGTATGGCGCCTGCATAGGTAAAAAAGCTACCGGACCTGTGGGCTTAAACTGCTGCCATGTTTTTACTTGTTGCGCAGCGTCTAGTTTTATTAATACTCCCATACAATGCTGACCATATTGCCAACCCGTAACACCAATACCGGCCTGTTGACGTAATAACGATTGCCCACCATCTGCAGCAACAACTAAATCAGCTGTATATTGCTGCTCACCATAATGCAATGTCACTTGCTGTTCGCTTTGCTCAATTGCGGACAATGATTGAGGTGTTTCAATCACTTCGATATTGTGCTGTGCAAACTGTTGCCAGATACTCGCTTGAATTAAATTATTTTCAATTAAGTGGCCTAAATGAGTGGTATTAATATCGTGACAATCAAACAAAAGGTTATCGCCCGTTCGTTCAAACGCTTCGAGCTGTTGGTATGGGGCATGTCGATGCACTCGTAAAATAGGCATAGCGCCTAAGTCATCTAATAAGTTTTCTGAAAAACGATTGATAGCAGATACACGAATATCAACTTTTTCACTTGCCAATACAGCATCAGCATCAATTATCTGCTGCTCAATCACTGTTACTTGGCATCCTTGTTTAGCGAGTTTAACTGCTGTGGCTGCACCAACCATGCCGCCGCCAACAACAACAACCTTGTTTTTCATCATTTTTAGTCACTAATTTGGTTATTTTCAGTGCGCTTGATTGTATCGTACTTCTGTTTGCAAGTGCGAGTGAGTTTCATCTTAATCAACCATAAAACGCACTTTGTTTGACTTCAATTCACAAACATAAAAACTATACTTGGATCTAGACGGGTATCCAGCTAAAATACGCGTCCTTTAAGTAAGCGAAAGTGCCGCTTATCCTGTTTAGCGCACAACCGTGCCACTACCGAATTGAAAACGAGGCTATATTTCAATGAGTAAAAAGCTGCATATTAAAACCTGGGGTTGTCAGATGAATGAATACGACTCTCAGAAAATGGCTGATCTTCTCGATGCAACCAACGGCTACCAGTTAACTGATGAAGCTGGGGATGCAGATGTTATCCTACTCAATACCTGTTCAATTCGCGAAAAAGCGCAGGAAAAAGTATTCCATCAACTAGGCCGTTGGAAATTACTCAAAGATGACAAACCCGATCTGATCATCGGTGTTGGTGGCTGTGTTGCGTCACAAGAAGGCGATTCAATTCGCCAACGCGCACCATTTGTTGACGTTATTTTTGGCCCTCAAACATTGCACCGTTTACCTGAAATGATCAAACAAGTGCAAGGTAACAAAGGCAGCTCTGTGGTTGATATTTCATTCCCAGAGATTGAAAAGTTTGACCGTTTACCAGAGCCAAAAGCAGACGGTCCTTCTGCATTTGTATCTATTATGGAAGGGTGCTCTAAATACTGTACCTTCTGCGTAGTACCTTACACGCGCGGTGAAGAAGTCAGCCGCCCGCTTGATGATGTATTATTAGAAATTGCTCAACTTGCAGAGCAAAATGTTCGTGAAGTAAACCTACTAGGTCAAAACGTAAATGCTTATCGCGGCGAAACTCACGATGGTGAAATTTGTTACTTCTCAGATTTAATTCGTTATGTTGCAGCTATCGACGGGATTGACCGTATTCGCTACACCACGTCGCACCCGGTAGAGTTTACACCAGACATCATTGACGCTTATGCCGACGTACCTGAATTAGTCGATCACTTACATTTACCTGTACAAAGCGGTTCGGATCGTATTCTTAATTTAATGAAACGTGGTCACACTGCTATTGAGTACAAATCAACGATTCGTAAATTACGTAAAATTCGCCCTAATTTAAGTATGTCGTCAGATTTTATTATTGGTTTCCCAGGTGAAAGCGCCGCTGACTTTGAAGCGACGATGAACCTTATCAATGATATTGGTTTTGATATGAGCTTTAGCTTTATCTACAGCGCACGCCCGGGTACGCCAGCGGCTGATTTGCCTGATGATGTCAGCGAGCAAGAAAAGAAAGAGCGTTTATACCTACTACAAAACCGTATTACTCAAATGGCGCAACAGATCAGTCGTCAAATGTTTGATACTGAACAACGCATCCTAGTTGAAGGTCCATCCAAGAAAAATCCGATGGAGCTACGTGGCCGTACTGAAAACAACCGCGTAGTAAACTTTATTGGCCCACACACAGTGATCGGTCAGTTTGTTGATGTACGTATAACTGAGGCACTGCCAAACTCTTTACGCGGTGACTTAATTCGTACAGAATCCCAAATGAACTTACGCCGTGCGGTTGCTCCTGCTGATATTTTAAGTAAAGCAGCACAACCAGAGCCGCAAGCCACCCCTGATGAATTAGGTGTTGCAACTTTCGTTCCTTAGGCGAAACTTACTGTGCCAGCCTCGCTGGCACATCAAAACAGGAAGCAATTTTGAGTAATCAATTAAAAAAATTAGAGATTTATTTAGAACCCTCCGACAACAAACGTCTTTCATCTTTATGTGGCCCGTTTGACGAAAACATCAAACACATTGAACGCCGCTTAGGTGTTGAGATTACTCATCGCGATAACTATTTTAAAATCACCGGTAAAACCACCAGCGCGTTTGCAGCGATGGAAATCCTCAAAGACTTATATGTCGAAACTCAGCCAGTACGCGGTGTTATTACTGAAATTGAAGCAAATACCGTACATTTAGCCATTAGTGAGTCAAATGCATTAGAGCAAGATGAGCTAAACGAATATGGCAAAGAGGTGATGATCAAAACTCGTCGTGGCGTAATAAAACCACGTAACGACAATCAAGGTCATTATGTATCGAATATATTTCGTCACGATATCACCTTTGGTATAGGGCCTGCTGGCACAGGTAAAACCTACCTAGCTGTCGCCGCAGCAGTTGATGCTTTAGAGCGTCAAGAAATACGGCGTATTTTATTGACCCGCCCTGCTGTTGAAGCCGGTGAAAAACTGGGGTTTTTACCAGGTGATTTAAGTCAGAAAATCGACCCATACCTGCGCCCATTGTACGATGCCTTATTTGAAATGCTCGGCTTTGAAAAAGTCGAAAAGCTGATGGAACAAAATGTCATTGAAGTCGCTCCACTTGCCTTTATGCGTGGTCGCACACTTAACGATGCCTTTATTATTTTAGATGAAAGCCAAAATACCACGGTTGAACAAATGAAAATGTTCTTAACCCGAATTGGTTTTAATTCAAAAGCAGTGATCACTGGCGACATTACCCAAGTAGATTTACCCCGTGGTGCGCGCTCAGGGCTTCGTCACGCCATTGAAGTACTTAGCGATGTAGACGAAATAAGCTTTAACTTCTTCCAATCACAGGACGTGGTACGCCACCCTGTCGTGGCACGCATTGTTGAAGCCTACGAACGTAACGATGAAGCAGAACGACTCAAACGCGCCGAAAAACAACGTGCTAAAGACTTGCTCGCAAACCAAGAGCAAGCGCAACCTTCGACTAAAGAGTGATGCCGTGAACACTGAACTTGATTTACAAATAGCCTGCGAGTTTGATAACTTGCCTAGTCTTGAGCAGTTTGCGCTGTGGGCTAATAAAGTGCTTAGTCAATACCGTGATGAATCAGAGCTGAGTATTGTTATTGCTGATGAAGAACAAAGCCAACAACTCAATAATGACTACCGTGGTAAAGATAAACCAACCAATGTGTTGTCGTTTGAATTTGAAGCGCCAGCAGGTATAGAGCTACCTTTGGTGGGTGATTTAGTTATTTGCCCAGCCATAGTGTTAGCTGAATCAATAGAGCAAGAAAAGTCATTTCATGACCATTTTGCCCATATGGTGATCCACGGATGCTTGCATTTACTTGGATTTGACCATATAAAGGATGAAGATGCGACAGAAATGGAAAGCATTGAAAAGCAATTGCTTGCCGAATTAGGCATAGCAGACCCATATCGGGACGATATTTAAATTTACGGAGCAAGTAGACGCAATGAGCGACGATAACTCGCAGACTAGCCAGGGTTCTTCTGGCAAGACCTGGTTGGGTAGAATTACCCAAATGTTGCAAGGGGAACCCCAGAATAGAGAAGAGCTGGCTGAAGTAATTGCCGATGCGCAAGTTCGGGATGTCATTGATCCTGAAACCAAAGAGATGATCGAAGGTGTGCTCGGTGTGTCAGAGTTAAAAGTGCGAGATATTATGATCCCGCGCTCACAAATGATCACGCTCGAAGTGGAAGCGCCGCTAGAAGAACTCATTCCAATGATGGTCGATTCAACTCATTCACGTTTTCCAGTGGTGTGTGAAGATAAAGACCACATTGAAGGCATTTTACTAGCAAAAGATCTATTACCACTGATCCTCAATAAAGATGATCTACTGCCATCATTACGTGATTATTTACGCCCAGCCGTTGTTGTGCCAGAAAGTAAGCGTGTTGATACGCTACTTAATGAGTTTCGCCAACAGCGTTACCATATGGCGTTAGTAATTGATGAATACGGCGGTGTATCTGGTTTAGTAACCATAGAAGATATTCTTGAGCTCATCGTCGGTGAAATTGAAGATGAACACGACGAAGAAGAGCAACTAGATATTCGTCAACTTGCAAAGCATGTGTTTGTTGTTCAAGCACTTACTCCTGTTGATGATTTTAACGAATATTTTAAAACTGGCTACAGCACGCAAGACGCTGATACCATCGGTGGTACTGTTTTACACGCCTTTGGGCATATGCCTGGCCGTGGTGAAATAATTGATATAGATGGCTTACAATTTAAAGTAACCAATGCCGATAATCGTCGATTATTGCAATTACAGGTTACAGTGCCAAAGGCTGATGATAACGACAGTGAAGACACTTCTGACTAACTGCCTGCATTTAGCAAAAGATAAAAAAGCATGGCTCGCACTGGTTGCGGGCCTCTTTTTAACCTTATGTTATGCCCCTTTTGAGATTTGGCCCCTCACGTTCGCCTGTTTAGCATTAGCGATATACAGTACCCACACACATAAGTCTGGGCAGCAATATGGCAAACTAGCCAGTAAACGCGCCGCCAAATATGGTTTTATATTTGGCCTCGGTTGGTTTGGCGCGGGTATCAGTTGGGTGCATGTCTCCATTGCCACCTTCGGCGGTATGCCACTGGTAGCCTCAGTGTTACTGATGGTGCTGTTATGTGCTTATTTAGCTATCTACCCGGCTTTAGCCTTTATGTTTGCCACACGCTTTGCTAGCGGCCCTAGTAGCTATGGTTTATTATTACTCTCAGGCTTTGCTGTCACCGAATACTTACGTGGTGTGGTACTCACCGGCTTCCCTTGGCTAAGCTTTGGTTATACTCAAACCGATAGCCCACTTAATCTACTCGCTCCAGTAATTGGTGAGTTTGGCTTAACCCTTGTATGTATCGCGATTGGTTTTGCGCTCTATCGCCTGCTTTTTATTAGAGACTTTAAAGCCACAACAGCCACTGTACTTAGCATCGCTTTACTATTCGCTATTACTCACTATACGCGCAATAACAGTTACAGTGATAAAACAATTAGCGCCTTACTGGTACAAGGCAATATCAAACAGCATCTGCGCTTTGACCCGAGTGAATTTTGGACCACAATGAGTAAGTACCAAGATATGACTCGACCACACTGGGATGCCGACTTAATCGTTTGGCCAGAAGCTGCAGTGCCTGAAATAGAAGCACTTGCAGATAGCTATTTAGCAGGCTTAGATAGCGCAGCCTCATTTAACAATACTGCTCTCATTACAGGTATTGTTGACTATCAGCGCGACACTAAAGCAATCTTCAACACATTAATTGTACTTGGTAATAAAGAGCAGGGTGACGAACATGGTCATTATCAATACTTAGGTAAAAACCGTTACCAAAAACACCAATTACTTCCCATTGGTGAGTTTGTGCCATTTGAAGATATATTGCGCCCTATCGCGCCATTATTTGACCTACCCATGTCATCGTTCACTCGCGGCGACCAAGTTCAAAATAACTTACGTGCTAATGGCTTAAATATATTACCGGCCATTTGCTACGAAATCGCTTTTGCTGATTTAGTGCGTGGTAATTACCACAATGATTCGGATATTTTATTTACTGTAAGTAATGATGCCTGGTTTGGTGCCTCCCACGGCCCCCACCAGCACATGCAAATAGCCCGTATGCGCGCCCTTGAATTGCAACGCCCGCTTATTCGTGTGACCAACAATGGTATCAGCGGCGTATACGACCCAATCAGTCAAATTCAAGTCAGCATGCCACAATTTGAAGCCGACACCCTTAAAGTTAATATCAAGCTAATCCAAGGCGACAGCATCTATAGTCAATACGGTAACTGGTCTGTGTGGATTGTAGTGGTGTTAATGGGAGTTATGGGGATTGCTATAAGTCGTAAGCGGTAAGCGGTAAGCGGTAAGCGGTAAGCGGTAAGCGG
>NZ_JACJEZ010000092.1:0-7320 GCF_014164365.1 Pseudoalteromonas sp. SG43-6 | reverse complement strand
CATCATCAAGTGTTCATGCAATGATTTTAACGCTTAAAAAGAAAGGGTTCATCACTTCAACTGCTGGAAAAAGCCGAACGATAAAGCTATTGATAGGAATAAATCAGTTGCCTGAATTTAAGTAAAGCAGCTGATCAGAACTTCTGTGAACGAGTACTAGGCTGGAGGTTCTAGGCGCAAGGAAAAGCCAAAACAGTTCGGCGTTAAATTTATCACCTTAGGTTGTGGTTGAGAGCAACGAAACCCAACGATGAATGATTAAAACTGAATGACGGCTTAGAGCGATAACCGTTCGGTCGCTCTAACACTCTTTTGGACAAAAATGAGTTACAGCACTTGCTAATTTAGACTTTCACGAATTATTTCAGGTACGGCAAAACAAGTTAGGTGCATTGATCTAGCCAGCTAAGAATGGATGACGAGAGTAAGGGATATTGCCGCTGGGCAAGAACTGCCCTATCAACTGGATTAGAAATGGTTGCTCTCATTAAGCGGCATTTAACCCTTTAGCACTTACAAGTTTTGATAGCCGCCCTGTGGAGCGGCTTAGATCTGTTATTTATTCTTATTCTTGTATAAGTCTATTACAAAGTAGTTGAAGGTCGAAAACCAGTCTTGGCTGTTGTTACCAACAGCTTTAGTTTTATTCATTATGCTGAGAAAATCTTCGTTGCCTGTGCAATGATCTAACATTGTAATTAGTTGATTTGAACTAAAGAATCGGCTGTTTAGAGTATTGAGAGAATTGTCTGGGTTGATGTACTCATTTTTAAAGATATCACTCTTGTAAATATTTTGTAGTTTTCTAAGTGTTTTATTTATTTTTTCAATCTTCTCGGTTACTTTCGAGTCGTTATCAGTACTACTAATAGTTGAATTGATGAATGATATCAGAATGCTTCTAACACTGTTAACATCTGCTAGACTGTAAAAATCGAAGAGTGTCAAAGACACTTTTTCAATTTTTCTGTCTTTCAGTTCAAGAGTGAAGCCATTCTCGAATTCAATTTTCCCTTGTTTTCTAAGTAAATATTCATGCCTACAAATTTGCTCTTGAGAATTTAGCAGTGATAAAGCTAAGTCCCATAGTCCTGATAAGATATCTCCGCTTTTTGATTCAATGTCCAATTCTTTAGATTTTTCTTCAATGAAGATGATTCTATCATCAGTTTCAATAATAAAGTCACATTCACCATCCTTTGAACTTGAGCTAATATCTTGAAAAACGCTTCCTTTAACTTTGTATTTTAATCCAAATTTGTGAGATATTTTTTTTGCATTTAATAGATTCTTTATAAATTCTTCTGATATGTCACCACGTAAGTCGTTAAATTTTTTTCCTGCTATTCCTATTTGAGCACATTCATGTTTCAGCTTAGCCCTCAAAAACCATACAAATCCATCGTTATGAAAATATGAGTTTAAATAAATAATCTTTTCATTATTTTTAATAAATGGTTTTTCATAGTAGTTTATTGCGTTTATATCGAAAGGATTTAGATAGTCTTTGTTCACTTTACCTTCTTCTATACACAGTTCATCCAATGCGCTTTGTATCTCATTTTCTGTATATCCTCCTAGTAAGTGAGAATATAGTTCTACTTTTTCTATGGACTGTATATCAATGCTCGGCGTTGTATTTACTATGTCAAAAATATCAATGTAAATGCTTAAATCTATGTCTTTGGGTATTTTGGTATTATGATTTTTATTGAACATGCCGTTGATTATTTTTCTGGCATTACTATTACTATACTGATGAACAGTAAATAATTCATCGTGCAATAAATTCTTTCGCAAATAAGGGATTATATCTTGACCTGAAAGCAAGCTTTCGTATGGATTTAACCATTGTAGCTCTAATATCGTCATTAGATCTTTCGATAACTCAATAATCTCTGATATTTGCTTTTTTGCTTGATGATTCTTTACTGTATTCAAATTCTTTATTGACAGATTATAAAGGTAACCAAAAGGAATATTTGGCTCTGGTTGAGAGTTTGTTGGATGTAACTCTTTCCTCAAGTAAAATCTATCATGCTTTCTTCTATAGCATGATTTAATTCTTGCAAGAATATCCTGATAAAGTTTGTCACCTAATTTTTTGGCTCTAAAATCAATTCTTTGCAGAATATTGTTGAATTGATCATCGCTTAAGTGAATTTTACCTTCGATTACGTCAACCGTGATTCCTTTTTTTCTGAATCTTTTCACTGCTTCTGATATGATTTTGTTTTTTTCATTTAGAGATAAATATGGATGATTATGATTAGCCATATATATGTAATTCTGTATAAGTTTATGTGCCTCTATCCATTTTTTTTCGTTGATGGTGTACCCATCTAGAAAATTTAAAAAGAATCTGAGGTAAGCAAGAAATCTGAATTCATTAGGATTTTTATTGTTACAATAGAAATCATAAGAGAATTGGTTGAAAACCGTAATGTAATCTTCGCAAGGACATTCGTTTGAAGTTAATAACGATACTACTTTTCTCTTTATAAAGTCCGATACTTCATTAGTCGTTTTAGAAGAAGTGAAGGTGTAACCTATTTCGTTAGCCACCGCTATAAAATCCTTCTTTGTTTTAAAATCTATACTCCAATCGTAAGTCGATGTAGTCAGAGTAGAGAACAATTGATTCATCGTCACACCTTATATTTACAAAATATCAAAAACTTGCCGAATTATATGGTACTAAATCAGGATACACCTTTTAAACTCACAGAGCGAGATAGATAGTGCTACTACACCAAATAAGGAAGCCCTGATAGGCCTTTTATCTATTCATTAGTTTATGTACGTCAAAACTCAGTATCGTGAGCTGCACTGAGTATTAACGTTAACTTGGAAAGGGGCAGAAACGAGTTATACCTGAATGACTGAAATTGGTACAAAACTGTCTGCGTTTTACCTCTGCGACTTAAATATAGTCTTAATGTCTGCTCTTAAGCGCAGCGTCTCTTAACCTCTTTGTGAATCATTATTTAAATAGCTTTTGCACAATTGAGTGATATAAAACACTCGATAATGCAAATCCCTGATTCAGTGCAATTATCTTTGGTTGGATGATATTCTGGATTGCATCGAGCAAACACAGTGTAATCGTAAGGTACACCCTGTACTTAAGCTACTAGCGGTAAATTGTAAGCGGCAATCCATTGAAAAAATAATGACATTTGCCGTTTTAAAATAGGAAGTAATACGATCTGTGTTCCTTAAGAACTAAGCTATGAGGTTTTACTAGCACTTTGCATTGCCTTAAATAGTAGAACGGACATTAAGATTGCAAAGAAATTTATGGTGATGGAGGATGAACCTACCGCCCATGAAATATGAAATGTAAAACCCAGTAACAAAGAGAACGCCCAACCACCGATATCGAACCCTACAATTTGAACTACATACACCCAGAAAGCGAATTTGATGAATCTATTCTTACCTTGGTATATCTTATAAGCAACGAATAGATTAATGAATATAGCTAACGGTGTCAGGAGCAATAAAATCAGAGTAAGTCCCTTTGCTTCTGGTAATAATGTGAAAAAGCTAAACCCCACAACTACGCTGAGGCCGCTGGCCACTAGTAGCGCTATAAATGCCGCTTTTGTATACGAATTTTGGATCAATGCAGTTACCCTCTGATTTAGACCTAACGCGTCCCAATGAGCGCAGCGAATGAACATAATGCGTTTGTTAGAAGTACCATGTTTACCACCCTTCCAAATGTGTACCAACCTCTTTGCCTTTTTCTAAATCATCTTTCGCTAAGTAGCCAAAGCGGTTATGTTCATTTCGCATACTTAACCTATGAAATGTAATACAACACACCAAATAGACTAACCAGAAAAAAAGTAATAACCCAACAAATAGCAATGACTTTTCAGCGAAATTAAGGCCATCTCTGAAAAAGACTATCGGGATACCAATCAGAGCAACTAGCCATGAAATATGCAGAAACGACACTTTTGCAGCAGTCTTTAAAATAAAGGGATTGTAGTACGACATTTGCAGATCCTTCTGGTACTTCTTACGAGCCTGTAGAATAACTCGTTTTAAAATTTATTTTTATTGATGAATCAACCATAGCCAAGTTCCTATTTTGATTCAATCAGTTACTTCGATTTTACGTAAATATAAAAAGAGGATTTGCTGTTGCTTTAATTGGCATTTTGGAAGGTATGACAGGTGTTTGAGTGGTTTATTTTAGGTGATAAGGGCTTACTTTTATTAATGCATTGTGTTTTCACATATCAATAATTAGCCTTCAAGTTCACCCTCATTTACTTCTCATTCCCTTCTCTTTGTGCAAAAAGTTTAGTGAATTATTCACAAAGAGGTTAAGAGACGCTGCGCTTTAGAGGAATATCAGCAGATGCAGTGTTAAAAACCCTCCTTAATACGTGTTTGCCGTAAGCTACTTGCTTAACAGCCACATAGACAGACGAAGTAAATGAATTTGCTTATTGAATTAGAGTTGATTTAGAATTGACCGTCACTGTATAAAAACGGTCAAATAAAATACGAGTGCCTATTGACAGAGTTAAGGCTCATATGTGTTAGCCTTCAAGCACACCTGTACGCCATGCCCATTGTGAGCTTTCATTAAGGCCAAAGTCTTGTTCAATGTGAAGGTTATCTGCATACCTTAAAGTGCAGGTTTCTGAAAACACATCACCGACATCGGGGTCTTCTGAAAGATAAAAATAATCATCGGACTTGAATTCATCACAGACAAAGCCAATGATAACTTGAATGTTCATCGCTGCTAATCGAGAAGCTCTTAACAATAAAGTTAAAACCAGCTTTTTAGTCCTTGGGTCATCAAACTCCCAAGTGAATTCGGGATTATCTACAATAGGAAAGACCGCATGTGCAATGTGATTTCTTATGTTCCTTACCAAAGCAAAACCAATTGATTTTTGATTGTTTTTTTCAAGGTCTATATCAAAATTAACTTTGAATATCTCTTTGTATATTTTAGATACTTCAGTCAATCCATCTACTTTGTGGGAATAATACTCTGGTAGATGTTTTGAAACAAAAACCACGTCTAAAAGCCATGCTGATTGAGTTGAGTAGCTTCGTTGTCTTTCTGTCTTTTTACCAGCTTTTTTTAGTTTAGAAAACTGTTGTTCGTAAACTTGACTTGATAACCGATAAGCCTCTTCAAGTGCGTTCGAAATAAATAGAAATCTAGTAATCTGTGTAGCAAGAGAAGAATCATGGTTTGCGTTTGAATTAAGTTCGTCAGCCACAGGTTCGCAGTAAAAGTGAGCTTCCTCATATCTAAAGGTATTCATTTCAACTGATTCTAGTTGACTAGCTAAACGAAGCCATTTGGCTATGCTTTGCGTTTTTGCAACGCCACATTCAACGATTTCTTTTTTAAATGGCTTAAATACTGTTTGCTCATTGCCAAGTAGTTCGCAAAATTTACCAAGCTCATGTAGGTGGAGAGTCAACTCTCTAAAAGAGCCGCAAATCTGACAAACTGGTTTTTGTGTGCTCACAGCTCTATTCCTTGAAGACTAACGCTTGCCGTAAACGGCATAAAATAGCAGGCTAAAATTTGCGACGAAGGAGCACAGCCTGCTGTTTTGTGTCCTTTGTTTGACGGCCTTGTTAGCTACCGATTACTCAGCATTCTCATCGTAGATACGCGTATAATCCTCAAACTCCGTACCTTTCAAGTCGTTTTCAATTACAGCTTTTGCAACTTCGAAATCTACTACATAATTGCAAACTTCCATTGTGCCGCTACCAATACTGCCACCATCACAATGACCTAAGCCTGTCCAGCCAAGAGTTTCATTCATTCGATCTTGTAACCTAGCCCGTTTATCTAGGTCTTCACTAGTCCCGAAACCATCAACTTCATATTCAACTAATAAGGTAAACTCCTGCTCAGCTTGCTGATATCCGTTTGTGATTAACTCATCTATTTCTTTTTGAATTTTGTACTGAGGTTTTTTGAAAAAACTAGATTTAACTACCTTACTTTCACCTTGAGTGCCAAGTTGCCCCCAATGTACTGTATGTGAACCATCGTCATTGTCCCAAGTTTCCCAATACTCTTTCTTATTTTCGGTAAAACGATAGAGTTTTAGCACGATTTATCCTTTAGGTAGCTAACATTTTAGTATTTATGCGACACGCAGTTTGTGTTGCATAATCGCTTGTTGGACTGAGGTGCTACCTGCTCGGTGTGTCAGAGTTGGTGTTGTTTATGCTATGGGTATTTGCTTTTTATGACCTAAGCTATATCAAGCCAATTTAATTGGCGTGCCTGTCGTATCTAAGCTGTCCCTGCGTTACTCAGCGTTTATTATGTATCCATTAAACCTAATGTTTAACCGTTAAGCAATTATATTTTTTGTACGCACAGTCGCCACTGACCTGAACAGTTAAGCAGGTTAACTAGTTGATTTGATGCAGCAAGCTAGGCCGCTAACTCGTTCGAACTATTTCATTCGTCGCAATATCTGAGGTTATCACTCCAATAAATCGTAATATGCCAACCTTACACCGCTGGCAAGGCCATTGCGGTATCAATGGTTCTTTTTCTGCCTTTGGTTTCACCAGTTTATATGTGTGTCGCGCGTGAGCCCTTATCAGCGCTAACTTTCGCTTGCGACATGCATTGGCTAAAAATCCATAGTGGCGAATACGCATAAACCCTTTGGGCAGTACATGCTGTAAGTAGCGCCGTAAAAATTCATCACAGCTCAGTGTCATTACTTTATCGCGGTTGTTATCTGCATAATCTCGGTATTTAAAACTCACAGATTGTTCATTCGCTGTCACCAAACGTGATTCTGACATCACGCCTTTTCGGGTATAACGAGCAAGGTAACTAACTAGCTTTTCACTGTACGTTAAACAGGCTTTACTATACACGCACCATTTGGTTGGCGTGTTTATCTTCGCGAATGAACTATCGCATTCATTGAGCGCCGCCAGCATTTTTCCTCTAAAGACTGTTGATAACGCTTTTACGGGGTATAAATAGCCTTTTTCTATTTCATGCCAGTGCGTTTTTTCAAGTGCACCTGCGGGTATCAAACAATGCAAGTGGATATGCTGACTTAAGTTCTGCCCCCATGTATGCAGTACACTTGTCATGCCTAACTGGCCATGCATCTTTCGTTTCGCAAATTTACACAGCGTTTGCCATACGGCTTTAAACAAACATTGGTACAACACACTTGGGTTATAGTGAGCAATGATATTCAACTCATGAGGGAGCGTAAAAACAAGGTGGAAATACCGACACGGTAATAAATCCTCTTGCTGTCTTCGCACCCACTTAGCCGTGGC
>NZ_JACJEZ010000091.1:0-7442 GCF_014164365.1 Pseudoalteromonas sp. SG43-6 | reverse complement strand
GCCAAAAAATTTGAGCGTTGCTAATTATTATGTCAACACTTAAAAAACACTCGGACAGCTTAAAACTTATAGCTTACCGCTCTAAAGCTAAATTTTCATACACACATATTTTTCTTCGAGGTACTCGTCGAGCCCTTGGTGGCCACCTTCGCGACCAAGACCTGACTGCTTAACCCCACCGAACGGTGCCACGGGGTTTGATATTAACCCTTCATTAATACCTACCATGCCGTACTCTAATGCTTCGCTCACTCGGTATATTTGTTTCAAATCTTGGCTATAAAAATAAGCAGCTAAACCATAAGGCAAATCGTTGGCCAGTGCTAAAACTTCAGGCTCTTCATCAAATACAATGATACTCACCACCGGGCCAAAAACTTCTTGATGGTAAATGTCCATCTCCGCAGTTACCCCATTTAAAATAAGCGGTGCTTGATAGTTACCACCAAGCTCAACATTATCACCTATTTGTACTGCACCTTTTGCTTTGGCATCTGCAACCAACTCTTGTACTTTTTGCTTAGCTTTAGGATAAATCAACGGCCCTATATCTGTTGCGTCATCAAGCCCATTACCAACTTTCAGTGCTGTAACTTTTTTAGCTAATTTATCGACAACTTGATCAAGCACGCTACGCTGCACAAAAATACGGTTAGCGGCGACACAAGTTTGCCCACCATTTCTAAATTTTGCCCCCATAAGTCCCGTTACCGCTTCATCCAAATCGGCATTATCAAAAATAATAAACGGCGCGTTACCACCAAGTTCCATTGAAGTACGCTTAATAGTAGAGGCACATTGTGCAAGTAATTGCTTACCGACACCCGTTGAACCGGTAAAAGTGAACTTACGAACAAGTTCAGATTCAGTTAGTAACTCACCCACCATTTTAGCGTTTTCAGAGAGCAATACATTAAAAGCGCCTTTTTCAAAACCGGCTTGGTCAGCCAAATAAGCCAATGCTAAAGCACATAAAGGTGTATGTTCCGAAGGTTTTAGTACAAAGCTACACCCAGCGGCATAGGCTGGTGCAACTTTACGGGTAACCATAGCAATCGGAAAATTCCAAGGAGTTATGCCTGCAACCACGCCAATAGGCTGTTTAAAACTAGTTAAACGATGATTGTCATCAGTGGCGGGGATCACATCACCATAGCTACGTTTGGCTTGCTCTGCGTACCACTTAATAAACCCAGCCCCATATTCAACTTCACCAAGGGCTTCTTTTAATGGTTTACCTTGCTCTTTAGTCATTAATTCAGCAAGGGTTTGTTTATGCTGCATAACCAGTTCAAACCAACGCATTAATACATTACTACGCGTTGTGGCATTGGTGGCTTTGAGTTTAATAAATGCGCCGTGAGCGGCGTTGATGGCTTTATGAACCCCATCATCATCGATATCACTTACCATGATGATGCTTTGCTGTGTAGCGGGATCATCAACACTAAAGTGTTTTTCAGTGGAGTAAAACCCACCGTTAATGAAAGAGTCGTTAAATAGTAGATTATTCATAAAACCTCCAAAGCAATTATTACGGCATATAGCCAATGTTATGTTCACCACCGATAAGTGAAAGGTACTAGGTCAAAGGCAAAGACTAGCTCCACCTAAAATCTAACATCTCAATACAACCGCGCGACATAAAGCCGCGCCTACACAAATTCAAACATTGATGCCAAACCATAGCCGCGTGAGCGTAAATGAGAAGATATACCCTTCACTTATCTCTAAAGCGCAGCGCAATCTTAACCTCTTTGTGAATAAATCACTTAAATCTTTCGCGGCTAAAGCCGGCTCCTACGCAAATTCAAACATTGATGCCAAACCCGTAGGCGCGAGTTTACCTCGCGCAATTTTCCACCTTTATAAACAAAAACACCGCGTTCAAATTGAGCGCGGTGTTTTCTTTAAAGCTTAAGGCTTACAACTTATAGCTGCGCTTTAAATCAATGCTCTTCATTAACTATATTGAGATTGTACTTCGGTATTTCAACTATTAAGTCTTCATCACGGATTATTGCTTGGCAACCTAGGCGTGATTCAGGCTCTAAACCCCATGCTTTATCTAGCATGTCGTCTTCAAGCTCGTCGCTTTCATCAAGTGAGTCAAAACCTTCACGAATAACTAAATGACAAGTGGTACACGCACATGACTTTTCACAAGCATGTGGAATACTGATACCGTTTTTAAGTGCAACATTAAGAACTGTTTCACCACTTGGTGCATCAATTGCAGCGCCGTCAGGACATAATTCCGGATGGGGAAGAAAAATAATTTGTGGCATTCTAACCTCTTTTAAACGTTGTCTACTGACTGCCCTTGCAGTGCTTTTTTGATCGATGCATCCATTCTTAACTCAGCAAATTTACTGCTGGCGTTATCAACTTTCTCAATGGCTGCTTTTATTTGATTTGGCTCGGTAGCTGTCTCACGAACTGTAACTAACTTCGCTATTTCAGCGTTCAAGTTAGTTAATTCATGTTCAGCAAGTAAAGCACTGTCTGTTGCTAATGATGCATAAAGTGCTTCGATAACACGCAATGCTTCAACTTGTTGCTCTTTGAGCATACGCGCTTGCATATCATCTTTGGCATTAGTCATCGACTCTTTAAGCATATTAGCTACTTGGTCATCTGACAAACCAAACGATGGTTTAACCTGGATTTCAGCTTGTACGCCAGTTGATTTTTCCATTGCAGATACGCTAAGTAAGCCATCGGCATCGACTTTAAAGGTCACACGAATATGCGCCGCACCGGCTGCCATTGGTGGAATACCTTTTAAGCTAAATTTAGCCAATGAACGGCAATTATCAACTAGCTCTCGTTCACCTTGCAATACATGCAGCGACATTGCAGTTTGACCATCTTTAAAAGTGGTAAACTCTTGTGCTCGTGCTACAGGTATAGTGGTATTACGCGGAATAATCTTTTCCACTAAGCCGCCCATAGTCTCAAGGCCAAGCGATAGTGGTAATACATCAAGTAACAACATGTCTGAATCAGGCTTGTTGCCCACTAACACATCCGCTTGTAATGCTGCACCAAGTGCAACGACGCGGTCCGGATCAATAGAGGTAAGCGGCTCTTTATTAAAAAATTCAGCGACTTGGTTGCGTACGATTGGCATACGGGTTGAACCGCCGACCATAACTACTTGCAGTACTTCGTCATTTGTAATGCCAGCATCTTTAACTGCACGGCGACACGAACGGAGCGTTTTTTTCACCAGCACCATGGCTAGTTCTTCAAACTTTTCGCGAGTGACTTCAACCGTGTATTTTTCATCATCAAACTCAAGACCAACATTCACTTTAGCATATTGGCTTAGTGCTTCTTTACAAGCTTTAGCTTTATTAATAAATAAGCGTAATACTGATGGAGATAGCGTCATCACACCGGTTTCACGTTTAAAATGATCAACTAATAATGAGTCAAAATCATCGCCACCTAGGCTTGAATCACCACCGGTTGCTAGTACTTCAAATACACCTTGGTTTAAACGCAAGATTGAAATATCAAAGGTACCGCCACCTAAATCATAAACTGCGATAATGCCTTCTTGGCCTGAATCTAAACCATAAGCAACTGCGGCTGCAGTTGGCTCGTTTAATAAACGCAGTACATTAATACCAGCAAGCTCTGCGGCATCTTTGGTGCTTTGGCGCTGTGCATCATCAAAATAAGCAGGTACTGTGATCACGGCACCTAAAATATCTTGCCCTGCAAAGCTTTCTTCAGCGCGTTGCTTTAATGCTTTTAAAATATCGCTTGATGCGGTGATTGGGCTGATGTTGCCAGCCGCGGTGGTAATCGCTAATGCGCCATCATGCTGACAAAAATCATACGGTAATTGGCCGTAGCTTTGCTCTATTTCAGCTTGAGTTTTACCTAAAAAACGTTTAACTGAAATTAAAGTATTTACAGGATCTTGTGTTGCAGCTTGAGCGGCAAGTTCGCCTACTGTTATACCATCAGCGGCGTAACGTACAACAGACGGTAACATGGCTGCGCCATTAACATCGGTTAATGTACGGGCTTCGCCACTTTGTACTGTCGCAACAAGTGAGTTGGTAGTACCAAGGTCAATACCAATTGCTAACTTATGTTCATGTGGTGCCGCGCTCTGCCCCGGCTCAGCAATCTGCAATAATGCCATAATGATCTTTAACTCTTGTTTGACTTACCAATGGTGCAGTAAGTTAGATAATTAATCGTCGAATAAACTGTCTTCAATACGCTCTAATTCATCTCGTAATTTATACACGAACTTTAATTTTCGAATGCTATCAGCGGCTAACTGCCATTGCTGCTCGTCATTACTTGCCAATTGCTCAGCAAGTTGCGCGCTGTATTGGCTGTCTAGTTGTTTTATTTGCTTCTCGAACTGAGCAATCGCTGTGTCTGGATCATCGCTTGTGCTTAGCTCTTCAAGCTCTTCACGTAATTCCATTTGCTGCATTAAAAAGAGTGGATCTTGTAGTGTTTGCTGCTCGGCACGAATATCAACACCCAATTCACTCAGCATATATTCTGCGCGTTTTACCGGATGCTTTAAAATTTGTAAGGCATCATTAATTTCTGCGGTATTTTGTACGGCTAATAACTTATCACGGCTGCTGGCATTGGCATGGCGATCTGGGTGAACGGCACGCTGGAGTTCGAGGTAATTCTTAGTTACTTTTGCCAAATCTACATTGTAATCAACGGGTATCGCAAACAATTCAAAATAGCGCATAATTCCAACCATGCCAACAATCTATTGGCTTAAAATTCAGATAGAACAAAGCCCTACAGGTGCAGGGCTTAAGAGTACAATCACTTTATTGTTTATACTGTGAAACTTTCGCCACAACCACACTCATCAGCTTGATTTGGGTTAATAAATTTAAACCCTTCGTTCAAACCTTCTTTAGTGTAATCAAGCTCGGTACCATCAATATAAACTAAGCTTTTAGCGTCGACGATTACTTTAACCCCTTTAGATTCAAATACTTCGTCGCCTTCAGATAACTCGTCAACAAACTCAAGAACATATGCAAGACCTGAACAGCCCGTCGTTTTAATGCCTACGCGCAGGCCTAAGCCTTTTCCGCGATTTGCTAAAAATGATTCTACGCGGTTTACTGCCGCTTCTGTCAATGTCACTGCCATGATTTATCTCTTACTTCGCTTGTTTACTTTTGTAATCTGCAATTGCTGCTTGAATTGCATCTTCAGCTAAAATTGAACAGTGAATTTTCACTGGAGGCAATTCAAGCTCAGCACTGATATCAGTGTTTTTGATCATTGCAGCTTCATCTAATGTCTTGCCTTTAACCCACTCTGTTACAAGTGACGATGAAGCAATTGCGCTACCACAACCGTATGTTTTGAATTTAGCATCTTCAATTATGCCTGCAGCTGATACTTTAATTTGCAGCTTCATTACGTCACCACATGCTGGTGCGCCAACCATACCCGTTGCTACTGATGGATCATTTTTGTCTAATACACCTACGTTACGTGGGTTTTCAACATGATCGATTACTTTATCACTATACGCCATAATTCTATCCTCATTACCTGCTAGTGGATGTGCTCGTCAATTAATGATGAGCCCATTCAACTGAATCTAAATCAACACCCTCTTGATGCATTTCCCAAAGAGGAGACATCTCACGTAAGCGACCGATAGAGTTTTTCATTAAATTGACGGTATAATCAATCTCTTCTTCGGTGGTAAAACGACCAATACTAAAACGAATTGAGCTGTGTGCTAATTCATCGTTGCGGCCAAGCGCACGTAATACATAAGAAGGCTCTAAACTTGCTGAAGTACAGGCAGAACCTGATGATACAGCAATATCTTTAACAGCCATCAATAACGACTCACCTTCAACAAAGTTAAAGCTGATGTTAATTATTCCTGGTACTGATTGGTCCGGCGTACCGTTAAAGTACACTTCATCCATATCAGCCATAATGCCATCAATTAAACGCTTACGAAGCGCGCTGATGTGAGCATGATCTTTTTCGAAATCTTGTTTGGCAATTCTAAATGCAGCACCCATACCAACCAACTGGTGAGTCGCTAGCGTACCAGAGCGCATTCCACGCTCATGACCACCACCATGCATTTGTGCTTCTAAACGAGCACGCGGTTTACGGCGAACATACAATGCACCGATACCTTTCGGGCCATATACTTTGTGCGCTGAGAAAGACATAAAATCAACTTTAAGCTGTTGCACGTCGATTAAAACTTTACCGGCACTTTGTGCAGCATCAACGTGGAACATGATTTTACGTTCGCGACACATTTCGCCAATAGTCGCGATATCTTGAATTACACCTAGCTCGTTGTTTACATGCATAATGCTCACTAACACTGTGTCATCGCGCATTGTGTCGGCTAATTTTTGTAAATCAAGTAGGCCGTTTTCTTCAACGTCCATATAGGTTACTTCAAACCCTTGACGCTCTAGCTCACGACAGGTGTCGATCACTGCTTTATGCTCAGTTTTAGCGGTAATAACGTGCTTACCTTTCTTTTTATAAAACTGTGCTGCGCCTTTAATTGCAAGGTTGTTTGATTCTGTCGCACCCGAAGTGAAAACGATTTCACGTGGGTCTGCGTTAATTAAATCTGCGATATCAGTACGAGCTTGATCAATCGCTTCTTCAGCTTGCCAACCAAAACGGTGTGAACGTGATGCAGGGTTACCAAAATTGCCATCCATTGTTAGGCATTGCATCATTTCTTTTGCTACACGCTCGTCAACTGGCGTGGTTGCTGCGTAATCTAAATAAATCGGTAACTTCATTTCTTTCTCCGCTGGACGCCAACTTATAGTTGGCAGCTTACTTGAATATTTTCCAATTGCTTGAGTGCATTATTAACGCTGTTATCTTGGCGAGATGAAACTTCCTTCACATCTGACTTTTCCACCAATTCAGCAAGGGTAATACCGTTTAAAAAGTCTTCTATTCTGGTACTTAGATCAGACCATAAGGTGTGAGTTAAACACCGCATACCGCTTTGACAGCCGCCCGTTGCACCATGGCATCGGGTTGCATCTATTGATTCATCAACGGCGTTGATCACATCACCAACCGAAATTGCATGCGTTTCTCGACCGAGTAAATAACCACCACCAGGTCCACGCACTGAGCTGACTAAACCACTTTTACGTAACCGGGCAAATAACTGCTCTAGATACGACAAAGAAATTTCTTGTCGTTCTGAAATATCAGCAAGGGGAACTGGCCCTACATTTGTATGTAGCGCAACATCCAGCATCGCTGTGACGGCATACCTGCCTTTTGATGTTAACTTCATGGAGCCCCCGCACTAAAGAGTGCAAATTTTAATTACCAGAGTAAAATAGTCAAGTATTAAATAAAGTCTAGGTTCTAGGTTCTAGGTTCTAGGTTCTAGGTTCTAGGTTCTAGGTTCT
>NZ_JACJEZ010000090.1:0-7630 GCF_014164365.1 Pseudoalteromonas sp. SG43-6 | reverse complement strand
TAAAGCGCTAACTGCGTTATAATTTTTTCAAGTAGAACAACTACATGTCAAAATTTACGCCTTGTTATCACTGTATTTATCTGTCGCTATAAATGGTCAGTAACTTAACACGATTGGTATAATTCCTTTTCATGGGGCACACAATTATGATACTAAACCATCTTTGGGGCATATATGCCCATCCACTCGAAGAGTGGCAAACAATAGATAACCGCCACGAGAGCTTAACATATAGCCTATCACATATATTACTGATAGCGTTGTTTCCATCTGCAATGGGTTATTACTCATCAGTTTATTTGGGCTGGAGTATCGGGGCTGGTAATCCGGTATTTTTAACCCACGATAGTGCAATACTGATTGCTGCAGCTATGTATGGCGCTTTAATTGTGGGTGTGTTTGCGCTGGCTTATTTAGCACATTGGATGGCTGTTACTTTTGGTGCAGAACCAACCTTTACCCAAACCTTAGAACTTGCAGCGTATACTTCAACACCAGTATTTATGTCTGCACTAGCGGCATTTTGGCCAGAACTATGGTTTGTTGTATGTGTGGGTTTGGTCGCTTTAGGCTATTCGGTCTACTTGCTGTATACCGGTGTGCCCATTTTGATGCATATACCGCAAGAGCGTGGCTTTATTTACGCAAGCTCTGTGGTAACTTGCGGACTAATTTTACTGGTGATTATTTTAGCTGTCACCGCCATATTGTGGACCAACGGTATCGTAAGTCCAACCTTTACATGATACCTAGTTCAACGTTAGAAGCTGTAAAATGTAGTATATAGTAGTGTTATTATTTTCTTTCCTTCGCAAAAAAGGAGCTAAATTTAGCTCCTTTTTTATTTCGCTAGGCAGAGATTAATCTGAGCCGTTTTCTTCTTGATTATGTAACTCTAAACCAGAAGACATGGCACTTTCACGACTACTTTTTGCCGAATCATTACGCAGCTGTTCAATACGATTCAAATAATTCTGATCGATACCACCGGTAATATATTGGCCATCAAATACTGATGTTTCAAATCGTGTAATTTCTGGGTTTTCCTGCGCTACGGCAGCAATCAAATCAGGTAACGATTGGAAAATCAAACCATCAGAGCCAATGCTTGCATTGATATCTTCAACTTCACGTCCATGGGCAATCAACTCAGCCGCAGATGGCATATCAATACCATACACGTTCGGAAAGCGAATTTCAGGTGCAGCAGAAGCAAAGTAAACGTTTTTAGCACCAGACTCACGCGCCATTTCAACAATTTGTGCTGAAGTAGTGCCACGTACAATCGAGTCATCAACTAGTAATACGTTTTTACCTTTAAACTCACGGTCAATTGCATTGAGCTTTTGACGTACTGACTTTTTACGCATTTCCTGACCAGGCATGATAAACGTACGGCCAATGTAACGGTTTTTAACAAACCCTTGGCGATATGGCAGATTAAGTACGCGGGCGATTTCCAATGCCACATCACATGATGTTTCTGGGATTGGAATAACAACATCAATATCTTTATCAGCCCATTCGCGAGCAATTTTTTCGCCAAGCTTAGTGCCCATATTTACACGTGTAGCGTAAACAGACATGCTATCGATATTTGAGTCTGGACGTGCAAAGTAAACAAATTCAAAGATACATGGCGAGTAAGATACTTTATCTGCGCATGTTTGAGAGTAAAACTCACCGCCTTCAGTAACATATATCGCTTCACCAGGAGCGACATCACGCACAAATTCAAAACCATCGGTTTTTAACGCAACGCTTTCAGAGGCAAACATATACTCGGTGCCATTTGCAGTTTCACGTTTACCAAACACTAATGGACGAATACCATTTGGGTCACGAAACGCGATAATACCATGGCCAATTACCATAGCGATGGTGGCATAACCGCCTTGAACTTTATTTATAACTTCGGTGATACCGTTAAAAATATCTTCAGGGTCAAGATGTAGTTTATTTGGTTTACTTAATTCATGAGCCATGATGTTAAGTAAAATTTCAGAATCTGAGGTTGTGTTAACGTGGCGACGTGCTTCACAGAACAATTGATCTTTAAGCTGCTCTGCATTGGTTAAGTTACCGTTGTGTGCTAAAGCAATACCGAACGGTGAGTTAACATAGAACGGCTGCGCTTCAGACGAGCTAGAAGAACCTGCTGTCGGATAGCGTACATGGCCGATACCAATAGTGCCTTGTAAACGCTTCATATGACGGGTGTGAAATACATCTTTCACTAAGCCATTTGCTTTGCGTAAACTAAAGGTGTTGTTTTCAATGGTAATGATGCCCGCGGCATCTTGACCACGGTGTTGCAAAACAGTTAAGCCATCATAAATCGCCTGATTTACAGGAGATGTTCCGACTATTCCAACGATACCACACATGAAATTTTTCCTCGCCGATTAACGGTTGACCGAATTTAAAAAGCTAGAGTTATTTTCGAGGTATGAAAAAAACCACTCAACAACAAAGCCAAATTCTGGGATCAAAATAGAGTTACCCCACCAGTGCGTATTGGGTGCACCAGTAAAAGCATCAAGAAAGAAGAGTAACGCGCTCACGACCAACACGCCACGAAGTGCACCAAAGACAATGCCGAAGACACGGTCTGTGCCAGACAAACCAGTACGTTGTACAAGTTCACCTAGAAGGTAGTTTAACAATCCGCCTAACAATAGCGTCGCAAAGAATAATATGGCAATGGCCGCTGCATTTCTTAAAAGGGGTTCAGAAATACTTGTTAGGAATGATGCTAAATATTGGTAAAACAAGCTAGATATGATAAATGCGCCAGCCCACACAGCCAAAGACATTGCTTCTTTTATAAAGCCACGAATTAAACCGATAATAGTAGACAGTGCAATAATGCCAAAGATGGCGTAATCAACCCAGATCATATGAACCAACTAGTCGTTAATTTGGGGCGCATTCTATAAGAGGTCAGCACTAAATGCCAGATCATTTTGCTACTTCAAATTGGGTAACTTTTCCGTTAAGTTTAGTAAGTGCTTTTAATTCAGGGAGTTTGCTCTCAAGCTGGGCTTTATCAAGCGACGGACCCACAAAAACTTTGGTTAAAGTACCATTTGGTGTTTTAACTGGACGGGTAAAGGTTTTAAACCCTTCGTCACTTAGTTTAGCTTGTAGCGATTTTACATTCGCACTATGCGAAAAGCTCCCCAACTGAATTACATATGCCATTTTCGATAAATTTTCTTCAGGCTTACGTGATGGCTCAGACTTTTTTTCAACAGGTTGTGCTGTAGTCGTTGCTACAGTAGTTTGCTCAGTCGATGCTTCAACCATTTTTTTCGCTACTGGCGTCGTCTCTACAACTGCTTCAGAGGAACTTGAGAGTAGGTCATCATCTGGCAATATATCTTCCTCAGGCTCTTCGTTTGGCTGTTGTGCGTTAGCCACTTGATCATCTATTGAATCTTGCAAGTCAATAGTTGTGAACTCAGGACGTTCCGGAATGGCTTTAAAGCCTTCTTTGTAATGTACTTTTTCGCCATCAAGAATATTAGGAATAAACACGATAGCTGCAATCACCACAATAGTTGTGCCGACTAAACGATTTATAAAGCCTGAGTTCACCTGATTCCTCTCTATTTTTTCCAATAATTGATAGCAGCTGCAACAGTTAAGAAGGAGCCAAATATGATTAACACCGTCTTCTCATCAAGCTGTGGCAACACACCATCCAATGCGTCTGCAACTGTTTGATATTTTTCAATTGGCGCGCTTGTATGCACATTATCCATGGATTTAGCTAAATTCTCTACTTTATCGCCACGAAAGCAATTAAGTCCGGCTAAACACCACGCATCAACTACCGGGCTAACTTCATTTAATACAGCGACTTTGTCTTTATCAGCCAGCATAGCGACTAACGCATGAACTTTAAAGCCTTGATCTTGCAGGTTAGCTAACTTTTTAGCTAAATAGCGTGCAGATTCAGCATTATGTGCCACATCAGTATAGACCATAGGTTTGCTGCTTAGTTGCTGAAAACGCCCTTCAACAACTAAATTAGCTAAACAATCACGGATCACTGCCTCACTAGGTAATAAATCTAACACGGCTAATGTGGTTAGTGCCGTTGCCGCGTTTTGGCATGGGATTGATGGTTTAGCAAACTCAAAGTGATGGGCTTGATATTGCCAACTAAAACTTTGCGCATGCTCTTTAAATATAAAGTCACGCCCTGATAAATGCATCACCGCGTTAATTTCATGACCGTAGTCGGTGACTGTGTGCGGTATATTTAAATCGCCGACAATGGCAGGTGTGCCAGTACGGAAGATCCCTGCTTTATCATAACCCACAAGCTCTCGCGTATCACCAAGGTACTCTTTATGATCTAGATCTATGGTGGTGATCACACTGGCAAATGGAGTAACAATATTGGTAGCATCGAAACGCCCACCTAAACCCACTTCTAACAGCACATAATCAACGCTATGGCGTTTAAAAATAGCCAGTGCGCCTAAGGTGCCATACTCAAAATAAGTCAGTGGCGTGTCACCGCGGCCTTGCTCGAGCAAGTCAAACGCATCAACATGAAATTGATCATCAAGCTCAGCGCCATTAATGCGCACTCGCTCGTTATAATGAATTAAATGAGGAGAGGCATAGGTACCAACCGAATAACCTTGGGCAAGCAGCAGTGATTCTAAACATCGGGCAGTGGTGCCTTTGCCATTGGTGCCGGCTATTAGAATAATTTTACTTGGGCTATCTAGTAAACCAATGGTATTGGCAACTTTGGCAACGCGTTCTAAACCCATGGCAATATTTGCTGGGTGAACACTTTCTAAATAACAAAGCCAATCATCAAGGCTTGATGATTGGCTAGGAAGATTTTTTGTCATAGCGTGTAATCAGTAAAGCTGAAATTTACGCTACTCTATGCTCTTGTTCCGTAGAAGGCAAGTTCATAAATTTAGCTAGTATGCGGGCAAGTGTGTCACGCATTTCACGGCGATCAATAATCATATCGATGGCACCATGCTCGAGTAGAAATTCACTTCGTTGGAAGCCTTCAGGTAAGGTTTCGCGCACAGTTTGTTCAATTACACGAGGACCCGCAAAGCCGATTAATGCTTTTGGCTCCGCCACGTTGATATCACCTAGCATAGCTAATGATGCTGATACACCGCCCATAGTTGGGTCAGTCATTACAGAGATAAACGGTAAGCCTTGTTCGCTCATCTTAGCAAGTGCAGCACTGGTTTTAGCCATTTGCATAAGCGACATAAGTGCCTCTTGCATACGTGCGCCACCTGAAGCTGAGAAGCAAATTAGCGGCATGTTATGCTCTAAACACTGATCAACAGCATCCACAAAACGTGCGCCAACAACCGATGCCATTGACCCACCCATAAATGAGAATTCAAATGCGACGGCGGCCACTGGAATGCCTTTTAAGCGTCCCTTCATCGCGACTAATGCGTCTTTTTCGCCACTTGATTTTTGTGCGGCGGCGATACGATCTGAATATTTTTTCGAGTCTTTAAACTTTAAAATATCTTTTGGTTCGTGCTGTGTGCCAAGTTCTTGGCGGTCGCCATCATCCAAAAAGTGCTCAAGGCGTTTACGGCCACTCACACGCATGTGGTGATTGCATTTAGGACATACATTGAGTGATTTTTCTAATTCAGCTTTATATAAAATCGAATCACAATCTGTACACTTTGCCCAAACACCTTCAGGGATCTCTTTACGAGCCGAAGACTTTGTTGTTTTAGGTAGGATTTTTTCTAACCAACTCATTTGCAACTCTCTTAATACTATTCTGTGCTTTGCTGCGTTCCTGCCAAATCATTATTGACAGACAAATTTTTTCAATTAAAACATGAATTCCACACAGGCGGTATAAAAAACTGGTCTTAGTAGTGAAATGCCTGCAAGGTTATGTTTAATTTATCACCAATTAACCCTTCACATCCGTTAAGAATAAAGGGCCAAGTGGTGTCGACGGAATTTCAAACCGCGCCGGATAGTCAACATCAACTAAGTATAAACCTGCCGCCTTTGCCGTCGCACTGGCTTTGGCTCGCTCTTTTAAATCAAGTAACTCTTTTAGCCACACAGGTTGCTGCTTATGAATACCAATATCGGTTAAGCAACCGGTAATGTTACGCACCATGTGGTGTAAAAATGCATTAGCCTTAATATCAATAATCACATAACTGCCTTGACGCTCAACTGACAAGTGATGAATAGTACGTGTAGCAGTATTCGCTTGACAATGCAAAGCTCTGAATGACGTAAAATCATGCTCGCCTAATAGATATTGACATGCTTCTTGCATTTTAGTTTCATCAAGTGGGTGATGAAAATGCGTAACGCCTTCATTTAATATTGCTCCTCGAAAGGCGTTATTGTAAATAACATAACGATAACGACGAGCTGTAGCACTAAAACGTGCATGAAAATCATCACTCACCGGTTTTGCATAGCGAATAGCAATATCTTTCGGTAGCAAGGTATTCATACCCATAGTAAATGCAACCATATCGCGTTCAGCATCGGTATCAAAATGCACCACTTGCCCAGTGCCATGCACGCCGGCATCAGTGCGCCCAGCACAGACTATTTCAACTGGATGATTACAAATACGCGAAAGCGCGGTTTCTACTTCTTGTTGTACGCTATTTACATGCGATTGACGTTGCCAACCACTATAACGGGCGCCGTTGTACTCAACTCCAAGTGCTACTCGCATAATTACTGCTTTACCTACTGTGCTAATGAACGGGGCATTTTATGCTATCTGACGCTGCAATAAAAGTGACTCTATACAAATTAAGCGCACAGTAGCCAAGCGAGCTTTTTTCTATTGCTAAAAAAACGGCGAGTAAACTAAATTTACTCCCCGTTTTAACTATAAATGCAGAAACAACTTACAGTAATTTTGCTTTTAAGCTTTGTGCTTCTTCTTGTACTTCTTCGGGACCATTTGCTATCACTTCGTCAATAGCGTCAAGGGCTGCATCCATATCCCCTATTTCAATATAAGCACGTGCTAAATCAAGTTTTGCAGAATAACCGCCACTTTCAGCATCCACATCAGTTGGGTTATCTCCAGCAAGTAAGGCATCAAACTCACTTAATCCAACATCCATATTTACATCATCATAAGGTTCATAATCTAAGCTTGTATCATCACTTTGTTCAATCAAAGCATCAATATCGACAAATTCATCCGCAACGATGTCCTCATTTGTTGATGTATTCACGTCTTCACTTAATTGCTCCGCCGACGGCACATCATCAGGTACTGAAAGCTCTTCAAGTGCAGCAAGATCTTCACTGAGTAACGCATTGAAATCAACTTCAAACTCGCTGCTATCATCTATTTCTAAAGACTCAGGTTCAGCCAACTCACTAAGCAATGCATCAAAATCTGTTTGGGTGAGATCAGCCATAAAATCATCATCAAGCTGATCATCTGACAACGATTGTTCCAGTGGATCTTCAAGTTCAGTCGCGAAATCACCATGATATTCATCTTCTAACGCATCTGTAAGTTCATCTTCAACAACTGCTTCATCTTCAGTAACTAGTTCGTCTTCAGCAACTGGTTCGTCTTCAACAACTGGCTCGTCTTCAGTACCTAGTT
>NZ_JACJEZ010000008.1:0-127261 GCF_014164365.1 Pseudoalteromonas sp. SG43-6 | reverse complement strand
TCTGTGCCATCGTTAACACTGATAGTAATAGCCGCGTAGCTGCCTACATCCTCGTTCTGTGGCGTGCCCGCTAATTCGCCCGTGCTGGTGTCAAAGCTCGCCCAGCTTGGCTTATTAATGATGCTAAAGGTATGGGTATCTTGCGTATCGCTGTCTGTAAGGGTGGGTATAAAACTATACGCTGCATCTTCAGCTGTAGTTGTACTTGGTGAACCACTTAACACCGGTACGACGTTGTATTTTTTAGTTACTGTGGCAGTTACTGCTGCGCTGGCATTGCCTGCGGTGTCTGTAACTATTGCTGAGAACGTTAACACTCCCTCAGCCAATGTTGTAACATCAATACCTGTAATTTGCTGCGTAACAGCACTAATTGTTGCGTTACCAGTAACAGCATTACTGCCATCACTAACCTGATAACTAAGCGAACCACTGCCTTCAAGTCCAGTAAAACTAACACTCATTGCGGATTCGTTATCTGCGTTAATTAAGCTTTGATCAACGCTAACTGCATGCCCAGTTGGGCTGGTATTATCTAAAGTAATAGAGCTGGTCGCCGCTGGTGAAGTATTCCCTGCACTGTCAGTTTGCGTTACCGATACTGTTAAAGTGCCGTTATTAAGTGCACTTATATCTAATTCATTGCCGTTAAGCGTCCAATTACCACCACTACCAGCTGTCACAGTGGCATTTACACCGCCAATATCAACATTAACTGCAGCGCCTGATTCTGCCCCAGAGCCGGTGATCAATACACTATCATCTTCACTAGCGTTAACGATGCCATCGACTTCGATTGGCGTATTAATAGTAACAACTGACGGTGCACTGTTATCCAAGGTTATCGTCGTCGTTGCCGCTGGTGAAATATTACCTGCGCTGTCAGTTTGCGTTGCTGATACCGTTAATGTGCCATTATTTAATGCACTGATATCTAACTCATTACCACTGAGAGTCCAATTACCGTTGCTATCAGCAGTCACGGTGGCATTTACACCGCCAACATCAACCTTAACTGCAGCGCCTGATTCAGCCCCAGATCCTACAATTAATAACGCATTATCTTCAGCAGCATTAACAATGCCATCAACAGCAATCGGCGTTGTAATAGCCAATGCATTTGGCGCAACATTATCTAAGGTTATAGTGGTTGTAGCTGCAGATGAAATATTTCCTGCGCTATCGGTTTGCGTTGCAGATACTGTTAATGTGCCATTATTTAGAGCGCTAATGTCTAATTCACTGCCGTTAAGTGTCCAGTTACCGCTGCTATCAGCTACCACAGTGGCATTTACGCCGCTAATACCCACTGTCACTGTTGCGCCAGCTTCTGCTCCTGACCCTGTGATCAACACAGCATTGTCTTCAGCCGCATTTACAATACCATCTACTGCAATCGGCGTTGTAATAGCCACCGCATTTGGTGCGATGTTATCTAATGTAATTGAAGTTGATGCAGCCGTTGAGATATTGCCCGCATCGTCGGTTTGTGTTGCCGAAACTGTCAATATGCCATTATTTAGAGCGCTGATATCCAGCTCATTACCTAATAATGTCCAATTACCACTTGAGTCTGCGGTAGTCGTTTTAGTAACCCCAGCGATACTCACAGTGACTGTTGCACCTGACTCTGCTCCCCCGCCTTGGACTAATACATCATTATCCTCCGCAGCGTTAACTTTACCATCCCCCTCAATAGGCGTAATAAAGGTTGGTGCGTTTGGTGCTTGGTTATCCAACGTTATTGTTGTAGTTGCAGCTATTGAGATATTACCTGCGCTATCGGCCTGAGTTGCCGAGACAGTCAGCGTACCATTATTCAGCGCACTGATATCCAGCTCGTTGCCCGACAATGTCCAATTACCACTTGAATCTGCTGTGGTAGTTTTAGATATACCATCAACATTTACTGTAACTGTTGCACCTGACTCTGCGCCAGATCCTTGCACTAGCACATCGTTATCTTCTACAGCATTAACTTTGCCGTCGCCTTCAATTGGCGTAGTAATCGTCAATGCATTTGGCGCTTGATTATCCAACGTAATTACTGCGGTTGCCGTAGTCGAGGTGTTACCCGCCGCATCACTTTGTGTGGCGCTGACGGTGACGGTGCCATTATTAAAGCTGCTGACATCAAACTCACTACCACTGATAGTCCATGCCCCAGAGCCATCAGCCGTTACGGTACGTGATAAGTTATTCGCGCCATCGCTGATAGTCACACTGACACTGGCATTGGCTTCTGCGCCAGAGCCGGTGATCAATACACTGCCATCTTCTACAGCATTGATCCGGCCATCAACCTCAATTGGGGTGGCAATCGTTAAGGCATTCGGTGCTGTATTATCTAAAACCACCGCGGTGCTGACTGCGCTGGAGGTGTTACCCGCCGCATCAGATTGTGTGGCGCTGACGGTGAGCGTGCCATTATTAAAGCTGCTGACATCAAACTCACTACCACTGATAGTCCATGCCCCAGAGCCATCGGCCGTCACAGTGCGCGATTGGTTATTCCCGCCATCGCTGATGGTTACACTGACACTGGCATTGGCTTCTGCCCCGGAGCCGGTGATCAATACACTGCCATCTTCTACAGCATTGATCCGGCCATCAACCTCAATAGGGGTCGTTATGGTCAAGGCATTCGGTGCTGCGTTATCTAAAATCACTGAGGTGCTGGCTGCACTGGAGGTGTTACCCGCCGCATCACTTTGTGTGGCGCTGAGGGTGAGTGTGCCATTATTAAAGCTGCTGACATCAAACTCACTACCACTGATAGTCCATGCCCCAGAGCCATCGGCCGTCACGGTGTGCGATAAGTTATTCGCGCCATCGCTGATGGTCACACTGACACTGGCATTGGCTTCTGCCCCTGAGCCGGTGATCAATACACTGCCATCTTCTACGGCATTGATCCGGCCATCGCCCTCAATCGGGGTGGCGATCGTCAAGGTATTCGGTGCTGTATTATCTAAAACCACCGAGGTGCTGACTGCGCTGGAGGTGTTACCCGCCGCATCACTTTGTGTGGCGCTGACGGTGAGTGTGCCATTATTAAAGCTGCTGACATCAAACTCACTACCACTGATAGTCCATGTACCTGCGCCATCGGCCGTCACGGTGCGCGATTGGTTATTCGCGCCATCGCTGATAGTCACACTGACACTGGCATTGGCTTCTGCGCCAGAGCCGGTGATCAATACACTGCCATCTTCTACAGCATTGATCCGGCCATCAACCTCAATCGGGGTGCTTATCGTCAAGGCATTCGGTGCTGCGTTATCTAAAATCACTGAGGTGCTGGCTGCACTGGAGGTGTTACCCGCCGCATCACTTTGTGTGGCGCTGACGGTGAGCGTGCCATTATTAAAGCTGCTGACATCAAACTCGCTACCACTGATAGTCCATGCCCCAGAGCCATCGGCCGTCACAGTCCGTGATAAGTTATTCGCGCCATCGCTGATGGTCACACTTACACTGGCATTGGCTTCTGCCCCGGAGCCGGTGATCAATATACTGCCATCTTCTACAGCATTGATCCGGCCATCAACCTCAATCGGGGTCGTTATGGTCAAGGCATTCGGTGCTGCGTTATCTAAAATCACTGAGGTGCTGGTTGCACTGGAGGTGTTACCCGCCGCATCACTTTGTGTGGCGCTGACGGTGAGCGTGCCATCGTTAAAGCTGCTGACATCAAACTCACTACCACTGATAGTCCATGCCCCAGAGCCATCGGCCGTCACGGTACGTGATAAGTTATTCGCGCCATCGCTGATAGTTACACTGACACTGGCATTGGCTTCTGCGCCAGAGCCGGTGATCAATACACTGCCATCTTCTACAGCATTGATCCGGCCATCAACCTCAATCGGGGTGGCAATCGTTAAGGCATTCGGTGCTGCGTTATCTAAAATCACTGAGGTGCTGGCTGCAGTTGAGGTGTTACCCGCCGCATCACTTTGTGTGGCGCTGACGGTGAGCGTGCCATCATTAAAGCTGCTGACATCAAACTCACTACCACTGATAGTCCATGCCCCAGAGCCATCAGCCGTCACAGTACGCGATTGGTTATTCGAACCATCGCTAATGGTCACATTAACCGTAGCGCCAGAGTCAGCGCCGCTACCTTGTATAAGCACATGCGCATCTTCCACAGCATTGATCCGACCATCTACTTCAATCGGGGTGGTAATACTCGGTGCACTCACGTTAGTATCAATGGTTATTGTAGTACTCGTTCCATTGGTAATATTACCAGCAGAGTCCGTCGCGCGTGCCACAATAGTATGCGAGCCACTCGTCATTGCTGAGCCTACGGTGATACTCCACACCCCACCACTAACAACAGTACTGCCTATTGAGCCATCAACACTTGAAATAAGAGTAATAGTGTCGCCTGTGGTGCCTGTACCTGTAAAAGTGGGTGTTGTATTATTGGTTATATTATCTGTACTCGAAGAACCACTATCACTGGCTGCAGTTAGATCGGCTGCGCTCGGTGCGCTCGGCGCGGTTGTGTCAATTGTCACTGTAAGTGCGCTTGAGCTACTACTTACATTACTTGCTGAGTCTGTTGCTTTTGCTGAAATAGCATGGTCTAAACCGGCAGTTAAAGTGCTAGTGGTAATTTGCCAATTGCCATCGGTCGCTATGCCAGACCCGATTACAGTTGCTCCAGCACCAACTTGGTCGCTGTAAAGACTAACTGTTGAACCACTCTCAGCAGTGCCACTAAATGTTGGCGTGGTATCGTTGGTAATATTATCCGTAGTAGATAACCCTGAATCAGCAGCCGCATTTAAATCAGGGGTAGATGGCGCACTTGGCGCAACATTATCATTTACCGTTATAGTAAACGTTTTTTGAAAAGTTGTTGTTGCATCGTTACTTTGTACGCACACAATGTAACTTCCTGCACTAAGTGCAGCTTGCGTCTGAATTAAGGTGCCACTAATCTGAAAACTGCTATTGTTTGTGTCAGCGCTACATGTACCGTTTACACTTGCGCCTGAGCTTACAAACGTATAACTATGACTGTCGGTGGTATCTACATCTGAGGTAGTGAGCGCCCCTATATTAGCACCAGGTCCAGTTGATGATTGATTTATACTTGCCGATGAAAGTGAAATATCCGTTGGGGCATCATTTTGCCCAGTAATATTCACTATCGCTTGATTTGTACCCGCGCTGTTTGCTATCCCATCATTAAAGACATAATCCAAAGTCACTGATGATGATGGAGATTCGGAACTATTTTGATAGGTAATGCTTTGTAAAACTGAGTCAACAATTGCAGATGTAGCATTAGCATTAAAGGTCAGTACCAAGGTACCTGAGGAGTTAGTCGTTACCGTTCCGACTGTGGTCGAATTATAAGTAAACGTATTGCCCTCAATTAGCGCGCCCAATAAGTTATTGTTCGCAAAAACATCTTCAGTACTTGCCCCACCGTTTCGACTAATAGTTAAACTGGCATTATTATAATTACCAATTGCGCCATTAAGGGCATCGAGCTCAGTATCAGCGATAGTCACATCAGAGTCGATAACAATTGCAGAGCCATTTTCAATGAAGGTTGCACCGCCATTCAAACTACTAAATACGGGGGCGCTATTTGGCTCAACAAAAGTTATTATGGTATCGCTACCACTTTCAGCAACGCTAAAAGCTAAACTTGAGCCTGGTGAATTACTTAATGAGAGCGTAAGCTCAGAAATATTAAAATCGGTGGCATCTGTATCAACTTCTAATGTACTCGTGCCATTAAATCGCACATTTGCACTTGAAAGCCCTGTCACGCCAGTAATCGTTAAGGTATCACCTACGGCTAGATCGGTGATGGTATCCCCTGATAATTGTGATGCACTGCCGACAAAATTATCGTTACCTGCATTGCCCGTCATCGAATCAGTACCACCGCCAGGGCGGATGGTATCTGCGCCGCTACCGCCAACAATAGTATCATCGCCATTGAAATTGCTGGCTGTAATCGTCAACATGTCACTGGCAAAGGCTGAAGCATTTATTGATAGGGCTGCTGTAATTTCACCGCCACTCGCATTTGACACTGATACTGCTTGACCATTGGCATTAAAGTTGTCAGTTAAGGTTACTGTGGCATTATTGTCAGTTCCTATTGCCACGCCTTCAACAGCAGACACTGAGGTACTGGTAAAATCAAACGCCCCACCATCCATAAGTTTCAGTGTTTCAGTACCCGCACTACCCGTTATAGCAGTGCTAAAATTACCAATATTAGCGGCATCAATAGCCACTGTTGCGCCACTAGCTAACGAAAGAGTGCCTATATTTAAAAATCCACCGCCGCTAATGTCTGCACCATCAGTTACTTGTACTTGGTCGGCAACACTATTTTCGCCAATTAACGTGCCCGTGTATGCACTGTTACCAATTGCAAAAATTATGGCGTCGGTTGACGAACCAGCCGTAACATTAGTGGTCCCTGTTGATACGGTGATTGTTCTGGTGTTTGTACTGTCATCAGCTGCATCGTAGCTTTCAATACCAGTTAAGGTTGTGAAATCACCATCACCGGTGATAGTAATCGTTTCTGAACCAGGCGCTGTTATGGTGCCCGTAAAACTACTATGCTGGCTGGCCGTCATCGATACTGACGCACCCGAAGCGAGTGTTAAATTAGTCACATTACTAATCGTGGCATTACTAATGTTTGCGCCGCTACTCATAGACAATGTATCAGCAACACTATTTTCGCCGGTAATTGTTCCCGTATAAGCTAGTGCGCCAATATCAAACGTAATGGCATCAGTTACGGAGCTAGCTGTTACTGAGTGCCCCGCGGCACTAATAGATACTGTACGCGCGTTCGTGCTATCGTCATTTAATGTGTAGCTTTCAATTGCTGATACTGTAGCGAAATTACCATCACCTAAAATATCTAGCGTCTCATTACCACTGCCTGATACAGTGCCTGAGAACAATGCTAGCTGTGATGCAGCAATACTTGCTGAACCGCCACTTGCTACCGTCAAGTTTTCAAAGCCGCTAATTGTGGCGCCAGAAATACTGCCACCACTACCAATAGATAACGTATCAGTGCCGGTGTTGCCCGCTAAAATACCGATTGCGCTAACTGAGCCAATATTGAGAGTATCGTCGCCGGTGCTACCAGTAAAATTTTGCCCTGCAGCGCCAAGGGTGAATGCATTTGGTGCAGATAAAACATACGTTTCAATCGCACTGTTGCCTGTTAGTCCATCCGTTGCTGAGCTAATAGTTATCGTTTCTGTGCCTGGTGCTGTAAACGTTGTAAAACTATCGTGCTGTGCCTCAGTCATCAATACACTCGCACCACTGGCAAGTGTTAATGATTCAAAGGCAGATATTGTTGCACCACTAAGATCAGCACCAGTGCCAGCCTGCAATATATCGGTACCCGCAGCGCCGTTCAATGTACCTGTTACCGTGAAGGCATTAATATTAACGGTATCATCTGCGCTGCTGCCAGTTACATTTTGCGCTGCGCTACCAAGCGTAAAGATCATTGCAGCGCCAAGCACATAAGTTTCAATATCCGCATCACCCGTTAGCGTTTGATCGCCATCGGCACTAGCGATAGTAAATTGATTTGTACCTGTACCATTTATAGTAGTGAAACTGTCATGCTGCGTTTCACTTAATGTCAATGAACCATTGTTATAGGGCGTTAAGGTTTCAAAACCCGTTAAGCTTGTGAACCCAGTTAAGTCGCTCCCGGTAACAACACTGATTGTATCGGTACCGCCGCCGCCATCAGCCGTTGACCCTGTAATATGCGCTGCATTGTTAATATTTAATGTTTCATTATCGTCACTAAATGTAATTGCTGGGCTTAAATTTATACCGTTTAAGGTACTAAATCCAGCAGCGGCAGAACTCGCTGAAGTAATATTAGCAACCGAAATTGTCGCTGTACGACTTACACTATTTACAGTGCCATCATTAATTACCACTGTCACCGTTCTAGCAGTTTCATCGGGCGTATTTGAAGTATTATCGTAAGTGATATTCTGCAAAAAGGTAGCCACTTCAGCGGCCGTTACGGTTGCCCCTGTGATAGAAATTGTGTCTTGAAGTATAATATCCGCCGCAGACCCACCCGTGAGTGCGTTTTGCGCCGCAGCTGTTACGTTCAGGCCTTCTGAGGCGCCATTTTGATCGTTGGTTAATGCAACGGTTATTGTTGTTATTGTATCGCCATCACTATCCTCTGCACTAGCATCGGGCGCAATATTTACAGCACCACTACCTTCGGTAAATGACACTGAACTCCCTGTACCTGGAATCCCACCATTTAAATCAACAACAGGCGCTGAATTTGTAGAAGTACCTGTGGCACTCAAAGACACATTATACATACTCTCATTTGCATCAGTGTTGCTAATTCTTAAATTACCTGATATCCCACCAACTGTTGTCGTTTGTACAGTTACAAGTATCGTACATTGCATACCTGAGCTTAATGTTTGACCATTCGTAGCACATGTACCGCCTGTAATTGAAAAGTCGCTACTTCCACTTGTTATAGAAACAGCCGTAGTCGTTAAATTACCAGTGCCTTCATTTTTTACCGTAAAGGTTTTTGTTGTAGTTGCTACACCATCCGCTGCAACACTGCCAAAGTCTTCGCTTACAGTTGTCGATCCACTTTCTTCAACATCTATTTCTGGCGATGACCCACAAGCGCCAACACTACCACCTCTCAAAGTACAGCTAGAAGAGCTTACAGTGGTGCACGCCCCGCCTGGTAGGGTGCAGTTTGCACTTGCAAACACCTTTCTTATTAGTAAATCACTTTTTACTTGTGTATTATCGCCCTTAACAATACTTACTTTTTGTTCATTCGTTTCAAGTAATCCCTGCTCTTTTAAAAAGCTTAATGTATTATTTATATCTGGGTTTACTAAGTGTGATTGGGCTTTTTGCCCTCGACTAAATGTCGAAAATGGGCTTTTTGACTCTATACCAACTATTTCATCTTCAGTTTCTAGCGCTAACTTTTTTGAAAATTGTTTTAAATCTACAGCTTCATTTACTGTTTCTGCGTAAGCCCCGCTAGCTATTACTGCAGAAATCGCAACCCCTAAAAAAGTTTTATTTAAGCTTAAACGTTCCATGATACTCATCCTCGACAAAATTCAAAAATATGGCTAGACAACGCGTCTGAGCTTTGAAATAGCTCTGGTTTCCTGCTGTTCGGTACAACAGCAATATCGTAAATCTGTTTTACATCACCCGTAAAAGTCAAATTACCTACCACCTCACCTGTATTTACATTCACTAACCATATTGCGCACACACTTTTCCCATCTAATAATCTTGGGTTTGCTTTAAAGCGAATATGCTCTTCTGATTTACGTAATGTACTCGTACCGACAAGCATCAAGTCACCAAAGAACGTCATTCCCCTTGTAAAACCTTGCAACTCACATAAAACTCTATTAGTACCTGACTTTGGATCGTATACATGAATATCGCCATCTCCAGATGCACAATAATACACCTTGCCTGCGTGGCATCTTGGCGAATGTGGCATTGAAATACCTGATTTGATGACCTTATTTTCAACGACATCAATAAGCACCCCTTTATTCCCTAGCTCTTCACGCCAACCTTGTGCTGTATCTGATTCACTAAAGGCTGTAGCATAACGAGGCACACCATCTAACAACGCCATGCCATTTAAATGGCATCTATTTTCCGGCTTCAGTTCTGAAATAAACGACGGCACCCAAGCAGCGACAAAACTATGGTCAGGACTTAACTTACTTAAACAAGAGAACATCGAGTTTACTACCCACAAACCATCATTACCCCAACAAATATCATGGATGTTGATCATACCTGTTGATAAAGTCGCTCTTTCTATAAACAAACTGTCGGCTGCCTTTACACTTTTGACTTGTTCATCCCACTCTTCACGAAATTTGGGGCTATCTCTGAGTTCATTATCTTGTAATTTTTTTGGCAACTCTTCATAACGATCAAGGTTCCCATTAATAACATCAGCATAACCACTTGGTGTTTTTTGAAAGTCGATTACTTGATTTAGTGTTCCAAGCGTGACCCTATTTTCGTCGGCATAAAGTCCCATTGGTCTTGGAAATGCCTTTAATTTTGTTTCTAGCTTGCCATTATTGGAACGCACTAAAATAACACGTTGTGATTGATAACTTGTCGCAATCAACGATACGCCCAACTGAGCCAATATTTTTGGGAAGTTGTCACTGTGGGTGCTACTAAAATCTAACGGTTCCATTTCAGTGCTCATTAATTTCACTACCTTTTGATCTAATCAAAGTTACACTCTTTATATTATTTTTATTAACTACATGTGCAGGCAAAATATTTTCAACCATCGTTAATTTTGTTAACGGGTATTCAACTCCGCATGCTTTTAGCTGTGCCACAACGCCTGAAACAATAGCGGCTGATGATGAGGTGCCACCAAAATTTACATACCCATTAAGTGACGTTGATGCAATTGAAGAAGGGGCGTAATAATCAACACATTGCCCATAATTAGAAAACTCAGCAACATTCCCATTTTTATTTATTGCCCCTATAACAACCACTGAACTTAATGCCGATAGATGATTGACTTCACAAGCTTTCTTACCCGAATTTCCTGCTGAAACAACGATAATAGGTGCATTTGATGCAGATGCAACATTCTCAATTACCAGTGACGTAATACCCGATAATAACGGTAAAACCCAACTACAGTTGATAACATCCGCTTTCATCAACTTAGCGACCTGAAATGCCAATATTATAGAAGATGACCATGTTGAAACTTGCCTGATAGCTATTATTTCACTAGTCGGTGCGAAACCCTCAACCCCTATATTATCTTGCTTTGCAGCAATAACTCCAACAACACGTGTACCATGGTAATCAGTTGGGTTTTTAGCACTGGTTGCCAGTGTTTTTTCATCAGGATCATATTCAAACAATACTGTTAAATCATCAAACTCTGGGTGAGTAAAATCAAAGCCGTCATCAATAATTGCAACCCGCACAGTATTCTCTGGTTTATCGCATAAAGGAGCATTTTGTGACACAAGCACGCTGCTAGTCTGCCTGCTTGTTCCTGACGTAACTAACTTTGTGACAGGTGCAATATCTGGTTCGATCTCTAGCACATCTTGATGTTTGCTTAACGCTAAATAAACATCAAAAAAATATTCGGGTCTAGGTGTTACCCAGTAAACCAATTCACTTCCTATATTAGCGATTACTTGAACTTGTTTTATTTCATCATGTAGCTGTGAGATCTCATCGACTGATAGCAAAGAGAGTATTATTATTTTTTTGTTAAAAGCGTACATCTTCCCTGCATCATCAATCAAAAAATTACTGTCATGCTTGGCAAATACAACACTACCTTTAGAGCTTTTAAATTGCAGCTTGTCTAAACTCGCCTGAGCAGATACATCTCTTGCAAATAAGCACACAACTATAATTAAACAGCTGAAAACAATATGCCAATTAAGGTATTTCAACATAAGTAAATAACAACCAACAGAGCTCTTTCAAACAACATATAACTTACTTCCTGCACAAACATAATGGTTTTTCATCATATGTAGAATACAGATTTCAAACTAAAATCTGTATTCTCACACATCAATTTCTTGGTGGATAAATTCCATCTAGTGCAATGCAAAAGTTTAACGCTAAGCTAGGTTGCATATTTTCATGCCGCTGACTCTTACCTGACGATGCTAAACTGCTGCTACTCATAGCACTTGTATTACTATCCAGTGGCGCAGTATATCGCAGTGCACCACCTGAGGAGGCAACGTCTATTGCAAGTTGATTATCACTTGGTTGGTCAGTATTACCAGCTTGAAATACACCTGAAATAACATGGTCATGCTTAGGTAGCTGTATGGGGGCCAACGCTACTTGGCTAACACCACCAAAGGTAGAAAATGGCCGAGTCGTTAGTCCTATCCCTGATCCCGCATGCATTGGTGCTCTGCCTTGTAAATCAGGGACTCCAAATGTTGTTCGTCCATCACCACCGAAATTAGTTCCCAGCAAACTAAATAGCGCTGTAGATTGTGAAATACTGAGTCTTTGCCCTGCGCATTTAGCCCAAGCTCTAGGACTATACGTAAGACCAAATATTCTAATTTCAGCCATAAATGGTTCAGCCATAATATTTCTCCTTTAATTTCTTGATGGGAAGAGGCCGTTGAGGCAAATAATAAAATGTATAGCCAAATAAGGCATCATATTAGTATGCGGCTCATTAGCACCCACAGTTTCAACTGCAGCGTCATTTAGTTGCTGACTTTCTCCCGTGACAGCGCCTGATATATAAGTTGACTCAGTTGCAGGGCTTCTCGCCAAAACATTACCAATGGCTGTAGATGTAGTTGCACGATTATTATTTGCCTGCAAGCTATGGGTGTGTGCTGGCATCTGCTGTGGTAGAAGCGTCACTTTTTCTACGCCAGCCTGACGCGCTATAGGGTAAGGTTGTAATCCTGGGCCTTGCCCAAAATGTACGGGTACACGCCCTCTTAAATCAGGCAGCATAAATGACGAGCGCCCATCACCGCCATATTGTGCGCCAATCAATGCAAATAACACTTGGTTTTGACTTATTGAAAAAGTAGACCCGCTACAAAATGCCCACTGCCTAGGTGAGAATGTAGTAGCAATCATTTTTATTTCACCGACAAATGACTCAGACATGCTAGTTTCCTTTTTTAATTTCTAGCTGGAAAGGTACCTTCCAGTGCAATACAAAAATTAAGTACGAGTAAAGGTTGAAGATTAGTATGTGGCGACCCACTCCCGCTACTACTAACAACATCCTGAGCAAGTTCTGTCAAATCTAACGATGAACCGTATACGAAAGGTTCAGCTGAGGTACCCTTATTATCCTTTGATTCAGAAAATATACGATCTGTAAACGCGGGGCTATTAGCGGCTATGCTAGCCGTAGCTTTTACTGCATGCGTATGCGCTGGCATTTCATCTAACGTTAACCTAACCGTTTCCTCCCCTGAACTATCTCCAGCATAAAAGGGACGGTTTTCAGTGCTCAAAAACCCACTACCGATAGGCGTGCGCCCCCGTAAGTCCGGTAACTTAAAATCACTTGTTCCGTTACCACCAAACTGAGTCCCTAATAGAGCATACAGTGCCCCATTCTGTGTAATTGCGATCACTCCACCATTACAGAATGCCCAATTTTTTGGGGCAAAATCAAACGCAAATGGTCGTATTTCAGATATAAACGGATCAGCCATATAAATCTCCCTACTCACTTTTATTAAACGAATAATTTAGTCTATTAAACACGAAGTACTATTTTTGTGTCGTGATGTATATCTCATACTCAGTTTCGCTATTTGGTGATAGAAACAGCTCTGCATCATTAAATGCATCGTGTGTGAGTCTATATGTGCCTTGTTCTAAAGGTTCATTTGCAGAGCCTTTAAGCAAAACACGAAATGCATCCCATTGTTCCCCATTCAGTTTTGTTCTATCAACTGATGATACCTTTAACTCTACTTCACCATCTTGACCAGCAACCTTAACAATTGACCCTTGTGCTCTTTCAACATTTTCAAACGTAAACTTTTCCATATTCAACTCCTGTGTTTAACTTCGCTTAGTCACACACCACTCATTAATTTCACTGGGTGTGGGTACCACGCCATAAATTCATATGGCGGGCTAATTGATTCAACTTGAAACCCTAAACGCGCATACAACTGCTTAGCAGCAAAATTATGTTGCTCAACGGTCAGTGTTAAAGGTGCACCAGATTGTAATGCGGCACTTTGAAACGATTGAATTATCGCTGAGCCAAAACCATGCCCTCTCGCACTTGGTAAAAAGCCAATATCGACGATACGAATTTCATTTGGGCCAAAATCAATGGTTGCCTTACCGATTGCTTCATGATGTTTTTCAATAATAAAGTACATTGCATTGGGGAACTTATCTCCATACCCTTGGGTTTGAGCTTTAAACTGCATTTCCACAATTGACTCTACAAAATCTTTTTCGCCATCAATTAACTGTAAGTCTTGTCGCATTAAACTATGCAGCTTTTCTAAAAAAGGCTTATCGTTTGCATTTGACGGTCTTATATTTAAGCCCTTAGGAATATTAAGTTTCATTACCTCTTTAGCTCCTTAGCTTACTTTTTTTACTACAATATGTTTTTTCTTTAGAGTTCATAATTAAATCCAACAACCACTCATTAACATTACAGTCTATGACAAGGTTGATTCTTGGTGTATCACCAGTATTTATTACAGAATGTTCCGCATCGGCATTTATATACCAACAGCTGCTCTGACTTATTGGAACTTTTAAATCATCCACTAAAAATTCAACATGTTCAGATGTCTCTAAAGAAATATGAATACGTGCCTGGGCTGATAGCTCAATACTCAATCCAAGGTCTCGGTGGGGTTTAATCAAAGAGTTGGGGGAAAGGCGCATAAGCCGTGCAGATAAAATATTACATTTAAATTGTGACAATAACTCACTAATAGAAGGTAAATATTGAAGGTGATCGCCATCAATAAAACTTGAGCTAGACTCAATTGCGAAAGATTGCAGAATCACATGCTTATCAGCATGTTCAACAGGCACTCTTAAAGGCAATACATCCCAATCGCCCTGATAACACTGGGTATTAACATGTCTAACCCATTCTAATTTTTTTGCTACAAGCAAATCGGCAGACATCTTTTTTACATTATAAAAAATTTCAAGCTTGGCAAACGAAATGACTGGAGAGACTATATTCTCACCAGCATTAACAACTTCAGGAATAAGTATGTCATCATTCATTATTTGTTCTCAAACGAAGAGAATGAATGAGCAAGTATTTAATCTTAAAACAAAGTGTATACAGGATGGGGGTGAAATCGATTTCTGTATGTATATTGTTGCGGTATGTTGAGCTACTTTCACTCACTATAACGGCTTTAGCAAATGACTCTAATTGCATTTTAAGTAAAGACTTTAAATAACAAATTATTGGTTTTGCGCGCCGTAAACGCTTTGTAAGCTGTGAACTTTGTGCTTCCATACTGAAATATTCCTTTGATATCCAATTATCGTGCTAAATTCTATTAGGGAATTAATGCTACATTCAGTTAAGAGCTTAGTTTAAAAGCTATAGGGTACAACTTTAATTTTCATTTATTTTATATAGCTTTAATTTATTTGACTTATATCAAACATCATAAAAAACCATAAAAAAAATAAAAGGCTTAGTAAATGCAGCTTAATTTAAATTATCTTGAGCATGGCACAGGAGTGTTATAAAAAACATTACACGTTATTACATGGCATCATTTTTATTCTTATAAATAACTGCAGGCTTGATTTGCTTAGCTTTATAATGAGCTCATATTTATATATTGCACAATTCGAGGACTATTCGTCCTATTTGGACAACTACCATGCGGCAGTGTATGTTGCCAAACAATTAAACTGCCCGCTTTTGAAGGCAAAGGCGTACTGTGCCATTGTTGGCAATTAAAATGATGTGGATTGGTGTTTTTAGGTAAGCTAGCAAGCCAGCCGTCTATTTTTTTATGAAAACCAGGAACACAACTAAACGCACCTTGATCAGCGGTAACGTCAGTAAGGTACAGTAACCCTTGCGTTGCAAAGGTGAGCGGTTTATTAAAATTAATATCCCAGTGCAGATTTGGCCCGGGAAACTGCCAACTCAATGTCTCTGGCGGGTTAAAACCAACCCTATCAGTACTTACAGTTAAATTACTTTTACCCCACAGTTGCTCAAAAACATCCCGCACCTGAGGCTGCTTCCGAATAGCTTGCATTGTTATATCATTAAAAATTTGTACCATAACTCCTTGTTTAAGATCATGATTTCGGTACCATGAAGCAGGATTGTGTTTATCCATATTCAAACGTTCATAAATCATATTACAAACGTTTTCACATAGCGTTTTTTCCACCAACTCAGGAATAATAACGTAACCATTATCATCCCAGCTTTGCCACTGCTGTGACGTTAAAACATAATGACGAGGCTGATTTAGTAATATTTTTTGTTGTTTTGGGTCTTTTTGCTGAAAAAATGCTGCTACCTTTTCATTTAACTTACTTTTAACTGTATTTGAAATAGCTATGCCATAACGCTGTTCTACCCAGTTTTCGAACGTTAAAAAACTATCCGATGAAAAAATGAATTCTATCGTCGGTGTGAGCCCTAAGCCTAAAGTATCCATGATCATGACATCAAGCGACCATTCGCCTTCTATTATTTTTTTATCCGCACAGCCTTGTTTTTGTAATTGCGCTTTGTGCCACATTCGTTTTAATTGAAATAGACCTAAGCGCCCAGTTTCTTTATAACAAGGTAGTATGCTCTGCGCTGTTGTGTGCAGAGATGGCACTTTTGCTATCAATTCATTTTGCATAATAACTCCTTTTTCTTGCCTGATTTTAGACAAGCAAAACACCTTAAATTGATTTATTAACGCTAACTAAACTTAGTTAGAATAGAGTGCTATATTACTGTAAGCAACAATTGTAATTGCTAAATACAGGGAGTGGTATGAACACTGAGATTGAAAAAATTCTCGCCTTTGTTACTCATATTGGAATAAAGCACAGGTATCAAACGTTAAACGAAAAGACTTTTTTGCCGGGAATTAAAGTAGCCCAGGGAACTTTACTACTTGATTTAGAAAAATGCCTCTACCCTGGTGACATCCTTCATGAAGCAGGGCATATTGCAGTAACCTCAGAGACAAACAGAACCTGTTTAACCGGCGATATGAAAAACCATGATCACCAAGCCGCAGAAGAAATGACCGCGATTGCATGGTCATGGGCCGCAGCCTGTTACTTAAATATTGCACCCGATGTTTTATTTCATCAACACGGTTATAAAGGCAGTTCAGCTAGCTTAATAACCGCTTTTAGCAATAATACTGGCTTTGGCTATCCGCTGTTGTATTCATGGTTTATGTGCGAACAACCTGATCACCCCAACGGTTATCCAAACATGTTGAGGTGGCTTAGAGATGACGCCTACACACAAGCTCAACTAAAAAAATTACAATAAATACGATAAGGAATATACGTGCTTGATAATAACTTTTCCTCAGAGCAGCTTACTTTACTATGTGCTGACTTAGCTCAACTAAGATTAATAGCCGATTTAACACTTGCACCTACTATGCCGTACTTTGCTGAAAAACCTTATCCAATTGGCCGCTGTAGAGAAATAAGAGACGAGGTATTTACATTACTACAAGCACAACTGCCGCACACAAACAAACCAGGGCTTAGCTTATTAAAAGGTCTTATTGCACAGGGCAATCCTTTACAAAAAGCATGGGGTTCACTGCGGGATGAGTATTTTCAAAACGCATTTATTATTGGCCCTTGGTATATTGATGTTTCTAACGACACCGTGAATGCCAATAAACCCAGAGTAGAGATTTTGCCTTTAGCGACATCAAACTTTACCCCAATTAAAGATTTTACTCAGTTTGTAAAAATAGCCCGTAACTATTGGAAAGTTGAGGTGTATAGAAATGATGTATGCCCAGCTCTTGCGCCTTATATGCCACTTTTATGTGTTGGCGATAACGGTACTAGCTGGCTAGGAGCTGCAAACGACGACATGCTAAACATCGCAATAAACAGCCAATTTACCCAATCAAAAGCAATATTAAAAGTTCTGCCAAGCCCACCAAAAGAAATTATACAGCGCTGGCAATCGCTGTTATTAAACTTCACTCACGACCCTTTATTGATAACAAAAGGAGATGCAATCATCTTTTGTGATGAATACAGTAAAAAGTTACAGCACCCCGATCTAGCACACAGGGATGCCGCTGTGATTGCCTATTCATCGTTACCAAAGTCAGTGTGATTTAGAATATCAGTGCAACACTCATTGTAATGATGTGTAATAGAAAAGCCTGCCCTTGTCCCTGTACTCCTTAGAATTTATAAAGCGCTATGACACCTAGGTTTATAGCGCTTTAACAAATTATTAGCTAGAACGCTTGCAAGCCCTGCCATGCCAATTGCAGCGCAAGTAAGGTTAAAATAGCCCGAAAAATACGTTTAAACTTATCGGCAGAAATACGCTGTAATAACTGCAAACCAAGCCAAGTGCCAAGCCCACCACTTATGATCATTGCCGCAACTAAAGGCAACCACTGCCAAAACGAAAAACCTACAAAGCCATACAAAATAGCTTTAAAAGTATGTTGCACACTCATACAAGCGGAAAAAGTAGCGGTATATCTTAGCTTTTCGTAATTATTAACATACAAACAACTGCCCACTAACGGGCCACTCGCGCCAACAAACATTGATAAAAATGTTGTCACAGCACCAGCTGTACTGCGCCATAAAGCTGAGGTTTCACGCAACTTTGGCGTCATTCCCCACAATAAATAAAGTACAAACCCTGCCACGACAATTTTCATCAATTCAAGTGGAATACGGGTCACAATAGACGACGCAGCAAACGCACCAATAAGCCCACCGAGTGAAAAGTACGCAAACATACTTTTATCAAGGTGTTTAAAAGTCAGCATAAACCTATTGGCATTTGAGCCCAGCTGCACTAACCCATGCACCGGAATAACAATACTCATAGGCAATAACGACGCCATCACCACCAACAACATCAACCCGCCACCAGCACCAAAAGCCGCCGAAATCATCGACGTTACAGCCGATAATATAATAAGCCCAATCACGCTGAGCGGCGTTAATAAATCGCCAGCTAAAAATTCCATATAAGATCACTTGGCAAGTAAAAGAGAATAATGACGTTAACATGAGTAAAAATAAGATGCGAGTACCTAAAGCACCAGTAAAATGAAGCGCTTATTTCAATAAAATAAAAATAAGCGATGAGCTATTAAAACAATAAAACACTTCGCCTTAAACATAAAAAAACCCGCAAAATTGATTACTCAAATTTGCGGGTTTTTTAGGGTTTTTAAATCAACGAATTTAAAAACCGATATTGGTGGAGCTGGGGGGATTTGAACCCCCGTCCGAAAAGCCTCGACCGTCGGTACTACATGTTTAGTATTGTCATTTAATTAACCTTTAAGTCCCGGACAAACACGGTAAGTAAAGGCGAGGCCGCTTAGTTTTAGCGCTTCAACCCCGGCCAGGGTTTCCGTCGCGATCAGGTGTTAGGGTGACACTCCAAAATCCAGTCCACAAGAATACATGGAAGGAGCGCTAGCTAGCCTAAGCTGCTAGAGAGTAGTTATCGTCGTTTGCGATTACTTTAAGTTGCGGCTTTTTAACGAGGCAAACCGCACCTCGACATGCACCTTGGGCTTCTTGAATTCCGTCGAATCCTAATCAGCCCCTGAATTAGTAAACTCATTCAGAGCGTGCAGCCAGTATAACCGAGTAACGCGCTGATACTCAAGGCCCTTTTATGCTTTATTTTATATTGCTATGTAGTTGCGGATTAAACACGCAACAAAATGTTACTATTCTCTCCTAGAACAAGCAAAGCAGTAACATTTACTTAACAATATTTGAAAGTTATGTTCAAATGGTCTGCTACTTTGAAAATGCCTGACTATGGGTTTTAGCCGAGCGGCATATAAATAAAAAACATCTACATCCAAAATAATAAAAACAGGCATATTACATAGGAAATTAATAAATGTCGTTGTTTATACATAACCCTGTAACGGGTTTTGTGTCACTGCTTGAGCACCCTAAAAATAGCGGTTTCCCAGTGACAAGTTCGCAACTTATTGAGTTAATCGAACAGTCTCCGTTTGCTGATTTTGCTATAGTCAGTGCAAATATTGGTAAGTTATTCTCACCGAGCAAAAACTATCAGGATGATTCTTTAATTGTTGCTCGTGCACTCGATGCGTCGATATTCATTCAAGTTGATGAAAAAAATATGGTCGCTGAAGCCACATTAACCACGGCTAAAGGTGGGGCCTTAATGTCGATTGACAAGGCTCGCGAAGCACTCGTTAATGCTGGCGTATTACATGGCATTAGCACTCGTGCACTGGACAATTTTTTAGGTCAGCAATTTGACAAGCCTGCGGGTGTTTCCTATAGAGCGATTGTTGCTCATGGTCGTAGACCAAAAGAAGGCAGCGACGCTAAATTTGTACGTTTGTGCGCTACAGCACAAGATCGTGTATTGAGTCCACAAGCAAAAGAAGGTGGTAAGGTCGATATGCGCAATTTAGGCGCGATCATCACTGTAAAACCGGGCACTCCTCTAATGCAGCGTGTTGCTGCAACTCCTGGGGAAGATGGTTATACGGTATTTGGTGATGTGCTGCCCGCCATACCAGGTAAAGATCTACCATTGCAACCATTTGAAGGCACTAAACTCGATCCAACTAATCCCAATGTACTGATTGCAGATTGTAAAGGTGTGCCTGTCGCCCTCCCTCGTGGTATGCGCGTTGATGACGTGTTGTGTTTTGATAATGTTGATATTGGCACCGGTCATGTTGATTTTGACGGCAGCGTAATTATCAGTGGCGATATAAAAGATGGTATGCACGTGCGTGCCAGTGGTGATATCACGGTATTGGGATTTGTTGAATCAGGCCAGATCGAAAGTGCCAGTGCGGTCACAATTATGCTCGGTGCAATTGGTCGTAAGCGTGAAAATGACGAAGCGTTTACTTGCAAAATTAAAGCCGCTCGGACTATTTCAATTGGCTATGCCCAGTATTGCCATATTCATAGCGAACACGATCTCTTTATTGAACGACAAGCATTACATTGTGACTTGAGTGCTCGGCGGTTGATCCGCGTTGGTAAAGCAAATAATCCGCGCGGTAAAATTATTGGCGGCAATATTTTAGATGCCATGCGAATTGAAACCGGAGAGCTAGGTGCCCCATCGGGCACAAAAACCCGAGTTTTCATCGCGCAGTATTGGCATGACTTGAGACAAAAACAATTGCAAATTGCCGATTTTGAAAAACTGTTAGCCACTAAATCCGCAGCATTAAAGCAAGCACGTAAAAAAGCAGTTAAAATTCCAGCACCAGCAAAACGACAATTATTTTTAGACAAAATTAGTGCCAGCGAGCAACAAATTAATATTCGTATTGCCAACACCAAACGTAAAAAACATCTAGTAAAACAAAAAATAGCACAGCTTTTAGCTACTAGCCGTTTAAAAATTAATGAGTTAATGCATCCCGGTGTGGAGCTAAAAATCGCAAAAGATTCAAAACACTTTTCGCGTATTTATCCGCCCCACTTAGTTAAAATGAGCGAAGGTAAAATTACTCAGTCGTTTTAACGGCTGAGTCTTCGTTATGACCAGCTTGCTCTGCATCTTCTGGCAGTTCTTCAGCTAAAGGCCAGCCACCCAGCTGTTGCCAACGATTAACTATCAAACAATATAGCTCTGCCGTACGTTCGGTGTCATATAATGCTGAATGAGCCTGTTTGTTGTCAAATTCAATGCCAGCTGCACGACATGCTTTAGCAAGTACCGTTTGACCAAGTGCCAAACCCGCTAATGAGGTTGTGTCAAAACTAACAAACGGATGAAATGGCGTACGCTTAATATTATTACGTTCTATTGCTGCATTTAAAAAACCATGGTCGAACGCCGCATTATGAGCCACTATGACTGAACGTTGACAACCCGCAGCTTTTTGAGCTTTACGTACCACTTTACAAATTTCTTTGATCGCTTCCTCTTCAGATACTGCACCACGTAATGGCGAGAAAGGATCAATACCATTAAAATCAATAGCGGCTTGTTCAATGTTTGCGCCTTCAAATGGCTCAACATGAAAATGCACAGTATGATCAATACTGAGTAGGCCTTCATCATCCATTTTTAATACTGACACCGCAATTTCTAACAGTGCATCGGTTACTTTATTAAAGCCTGCAGTTTCAACATCAATAACCACCGGGAAAAAGCCACGAAAGCGTTTTGCGAAAAGAGTTTGTTCAGTATTTGCCATAGTATTCTTGGTTTGCCAGAGTAAGCTGGCTATTATGTCAAAAATCATAGTGGCTAGGCTAGCGCTTTACAGATTAAATTAACACTTACATTTAGGCATATAACTTGCTTTACTTAACTAGAACTAGAGCTAGCTAACGACACCTTGATGGCTGTTAGCCTCTGTAAATGCAGCTTTTGCCAAGATATTGGCGTAATAAATTGTTGGAGATCCCGTAATGAAGCTTTCAATGCTGTTTATCAGTCTAAGCATTGCAACTGCATGCCTTTCAGATACGGCCAGCGCTGCAATGCGCCAGTACACAGCCACGGCAGATAACTCACAATGGGAAGTTGTAAAAACAACTCGCTTACAATGCCAATTAAATCATGAAGTTCCATATTATGGCGAAGCTATTTTCAGCGCTACCGCGAGCAAAAATAAAGACCTGCTATTTAACTTGGATATGGTTGTCCGTCCTGACAATTACAGTATTGCTGGTTTAAAAGCAGTCCCGCCAATCTGGCGAGCAGGTTTACCAGCACGTGATATTGCTGACATGAAATTACTACGAAAATTTGACGGCGAACTGGGTAACAAAACGGCATGGGAAATGTTGACCGAGCTTGAAAAAGGCTACCAACCTACTTTTTATTACCAAGACTGGCAAAATAGTGCCGATAAAATTGCCGTTGGCTTATCGAACATTAATTTTAAACAAGCCTATTGGGCATTTTTACAATGCCGCGATGAATTACTGCCATACAGCTTTGAAGATATTTCCTTCACGATTATGAATTATCAACCAAATACCAGTAAACTTACTAAATCATCAAAACAACGTTTAGATAAAATTGCTGAGTATTTAAAGTACGATACGACGATTGCGGCTATTTCGATTGACTCATACACAGATAGCTACGGTGGTCGTTGGAACAACTTAGAGCTGTCTAAAAAACGAGCTCAAGCGATCAAAGAATATATGGTGAGCCTAGGAATTGATGAAACTAAAGTTGAAACGCAAGGCTTTGGTGAAAAACGTCACGTAGCGACTAACGATAATATTTTGGGCCGCGATAAAAACCGCCGCTTAGTGATACAAATTGAGAAAATGTAGCTAAAAGAAGTAATGCCTTTTAGCTACATGACGACTGTTGTTAAGGGTTAAGCTTTTTAAACGTGGCTCTTTTTTTCAACCAACCATCACCAAACTGAAACACCGCTAAGCTCAGTAATATGATGGCAGCGCCAATAAGTAATTGTTGATCAATTGCTTCATTATTTAACCAGCCCCCTAAGCCAATCGCAAAGCTTGGTGTGATCAAGGTGGTTAGCGCCACGGTACTAGCTGGTAATTTTTGTAACACATGAAAATAAGCAAGCGAACCAACCAATGAGCCAAACACGCCCAAATACACAATTGACCACAGTGATTTTACTGTCCACGTACTCGTATTGAGCTCACCATCGAACAACCACCAAGTAATAAAAAATAAGGGCGTAACAAATACTAATGCACCAAATGTGGTCGCCATTGGATGAATAGCAATTTTTATTCGCTTGATCATCACCCCACTTAAACTAAAAAAGCACACAGCCATAAATACGTAAGCTAAACCCTGCATTTGCATCAATGAGCCTTGCATGTGTTTTTCACTTACCAAAAATAACCCCAATAGCGCAAATGCTAACGCAATTAGTTTAACAACGCTGAATTTTGGCTCGTTGAGTAATCGCTGTGCTAATAAACCAGATAAAATTGGTGCCAGACCAAACATTAATGATATCAGCCCTGATGGAACTGTTTTAGCTGCCATATAACTCAACAGCATGCCACCATATATGCCGATACTCGAATAACCATACAAAAAACACGCACGACGGTGCCAAGGGACACGAATATTAGCAATCGCCACAACTAATGCAGCCAGCACTAATCCTATCGACATCCGTAACAATACCGCGAGCGTTGGTGTAACAGACTCACTGCTCCAAACAATTCCCAAAGGCGTTGTTGACCAAATTAAGACCATTAAAAAATATGATGCTTTAACGCTCACAAGCGGATCCTTTTAGCAAAGTGGCGATAACAAAGAGGAAGGAGATACAGCACTAACCGCTTTGAAATCGCGGTTAGTAAAAAACAACTTAACCGCAGCGCAGCAATGGGCGCACAACTGATAGATTCAGCCATGGGCGCATGGTTAGGGCTCGGTTAACTTGTTGCATGTAAATAGTATTCTTAATAATAAATTGAATTTATAGAAATAGCAGAACTGGTTAATAAGTCAACTGCTAGAGTGGTTTTTATACCAAAAACTGACTTCACAATGATGGCTTGTAAATCATAAGTTACATTTAATTTCTTTGATTTGTAACAAAACTATTTAAGTTTGTGCCAACTAGTTATATCTTGCCTGCCTCTCACGATGTTTTAGGGGCAAAAAGTGCTTAAAAATAAAACAATAGGCAGCATGTTAATTGTTGCAGGTACCACTATCGGCGCAGGGATGTTGGCGCTACCAATCGCTTCTGCGGGACTTGGCTTTACAACCGCATTAGCATTAATTATTTCAATATGGGCGTTAATGACTTATACCGCATTATTAATGCTCGAATTACATCAACATGCTGATCGCGATGCCACGCTAAATACGTTAGCAAAATCATGGTTAGGTAAACGCGGCCAATATCTGGCTAATTTTTCGGTGATGTTTTTATTCTATGCGCTTTGCTCAGCTTACATTGCAGGTGGTGGTGCGCAACTACAAGAAAAAATAAATAACGGCTTTAGCCTCGATATTGCTCCGCAAGTAGGTTCAATCATTCTAGCGATTGTAATAGGCACAGTTGTTACCTTAGGCACCAGTAAGGTCGATAAGCTAAACCGAGTGTTATTTAGCATCAAAATTGTGGTACTGGCGAGCTTATTTTATATGTTAACCCCGTATGTTCATGGCCAACATTTACTCGAAATGCCCATTGAACAAGGCCTTATTTTATCAGCTATTCCTGTGGTATTTACCTCTTTTGGTTTTCATGGTTCGATCCCATCGATCGTTAAATATGTTGGTTTAGATATTAAAACCTTACGCCGTGTCATGATTGCCGGAGCAGCTTTACCGCTGGTTATTTACATTTTTTGGCAGTTGATCAGCCAAGGTATGATGAGTCAAGCTGAATTACTAAAAAGCTCTGGCTTACCAGGCTTTGTGGCAAGTATTGCCAGTATCGCTAATAACGCAGCTGTTGCCACTGCAGTTAACCTATTTGCAGACTTAGCACTGGCAACCTCATTTTTAGGGGTGAGCCTAGGATTATTTGATTTCTTTGCTGATGCCTTTAAAAAAGGAGATGGTAATAAAGATCGGATAAAAACAGCCCTCATTACTTTTATCCCGCCATTAGGATTTGCATTGTTTTACCCACAAGGTTTTATTATGGCGCTTGGCTATGCAGCTATCGCTTTAGTCGTACTAGCAGTGTTTTTACCCGTAGCAATGGTTTATAAGCAGCGTAGCAGCGATAAAGGCGGCTATACAGTGCGTGGTGGTAATTTTGGTCTGGCAGTAGCGGCGCTTTGCGGCGTGCTTATTATCAGCGCCCAAGGGCTGCAGATGGCAGGTTTAATCCCCGCGATAGGTTAATGCAAAAAGGCACCTAAATGGTGCCTTTTGGTATTTTAACTAACTTGAGTTAGATTAAACATGTGTTTAACTCAATCATCAAGCTTTGCAAATAGCTTTGGCAAATCTTGCTCTGCTATAGGCGGGCTATAATAATAGCCTTGCACTATAAAGCAGTTATTGTTTTGTAAAAACTCCACTTGTTCTATGGTCTCAACGCCTTCGGCTACCACATTCAATTTTAACTTTTGTGCCATCGCTATAATTGCCGCAGTGATCTCCATGTCATTTGGATCATCCGGTATATCTTTAACAAACGAGCGGTCAACTTTTAAAATATCAACTGGGAAACGTTTTAAGTAGCTCAATGACGAATAACCCGTGCCAAAGTCGTCTATCGATATTGACACGCCAAGCGCTTTTAGCTGATGTAATTGCGTAATTGCCGCTTCCACATTACCCATTAGCATACTTTCGGTTAATTCCAGATGTAACCGCTTAGCCGACACCTTGGTTTTCTTAATAATCGATGCCAATAATGGCACTAACTTAGCATCTTTAAACTGACGAGCAGAGAGATTAATCGAAATATTATTTTCTCGCCCTTGCGCTGCTAATCTTGCTGCAAACTCACACGCTTCTTGTAGCACCCAAGCACCTAACTCAACTATTAAACCTGTTGCTTCAGCTATTGGGATAAACTTGGTAGGTGGGATCATCCCTTCAGTTGGGTGGAACCAGCGGATCAAGGCTTCATAACCGACCACATGCTGAGTGCGACTATCAACTTGTGGTTGATAGAAAATCACAAATTGCCGTGCTTTGATTGCTAAACGCAGTTCGTTTTCAATAAACAGTCGCTCATTTGCTGCAGCATCTAATTCTTGGCTATAAAAGTGATAAGTATTACGCCCTTTTGCTTTAGCCTCATACATAGCTAAATCAGCGTGTTTTAATAACTGGTCTTCTTCTTTGCTATCATATGGTGCCATAGTAATGCCAATACTAGCACTAATAATGACCTCGTTATTGCCAAGCATTATTGGCACATTCAATGTTTTTTGAATCGTGTTAGCAACATCCATTGCATGCTCTTGACGCTCAATTCCACTGAGTAAAACTGCAAACTCATCGCCACCTAAACGGGCAATTGTATCTTCCGCTCGCAGTCGTTTTTTCAAACGGTTAGCAACCTCAACGAGTAGCTGATCGCCTGCATCATGACCAAGTGTATCGTTAATACGCTTAAACTCATCTAAATCAAAATAGAATAAAGCAAACGCATAATGGCCACGCTCTGCAAGCGCCATTGACTTACGTAATTGCATTCTAAAGAAGGTACGGTTAGCCAGCCCTGTTAAGGTGTCGAAATAAGCCAATTGCTCCATTTTCCGCTGGCTTTCTTTAACAAACGAAATATCCTGTGCTGAGGCAACATAACTGGTGATGCTGCCACCGTCTTCGCGAATTGGTGAGATACTGAGCGACACCCAGATTGGCTTTTTATCTAGACCTTGGATCAAAGTATCGCCACGCCAATAATTTCGGCTGCGTAAATCAATATCAATGTCATCAACCAAAATAGCCATTTCTTTGGCGATAATACTTAATAGCGGTGACTGCATAAAGTGATTTTCTTCAAATCCGGTCATTTCTAACATTTTTGGATTGACGTATTCAATCACGAAGTTTTGATCGGTGATGACCACTGCAGTGCCAGAAAAAGCAACCGCTTTAGATAATCGATTTGCGGCTTTTTCGGCAATCTCTTTTTCTGTAATACGCTGATTCAGACCATCAATAAGCTTACGAATTTCAATAGCCATATCGCGAAAAGAGCCATTTAAAGTACCAATTTCGTCTTTATTTTCTTTTGGAAATTCAATTTGTAAGTGCCCTTTGCCAAAGCTGGTTACCGCATGTACTAATGAATGAATACGACGTAACACCAGTTGGTAAAGTGCTTGATGTAATAACAGTGCGACTAAAATGGCATATAAAATAAACAACCCAAAAAACTTCACTTTTAGCTCTTCAAGTGCTGAAAGTGCTGATGAACGTTTTTTGTAAATTCCTATATACCAGTCTAAATTATCAACTTTACGAATATTAATGATGTGCGTTTCACCATCTTGTACAAAAGAGTCTGCGTATTCTGGTAAATGCATTTTGATAGTTTGATTGATCAGCTCTTGTAGATCGCCATTAACAAAATCATGAGTGCGTAGTGGTTTGCCTGCTTTACCGTAGGTTTCGTAAAGATTTTTATTCAGATCAGGATGAGCAAGTAATTGCCCTTGGCTATCAAAAACAAATAAGTGCTGCTCCTTGTCACCGATCGGTAATTGCGAAATAAGCGTATCGAGTGCTAAATCGCTGCCAGTAACACCTAAAAATTCATTTTCAAGATAAACTGGCACCAGTAAACTCACCACCCATTTATGCCAAATTTTATCGTAGTAAACTTTAGACCACACAGCCGAGCGGGTTGGGTTAAGCGCTTCTTTTGCGTAATTAAAACTTTGATTATCAATAAACTGATGAGAGCCTGCAACATTCAGAGCCCAATTAGGTGGCGCAATACGGATAAAATTATCTTTGGTGATTAAATAAAAGTTAAAGAAATCTTGGATCAAGGTAGGCGCTACAATTTTCCATAGCGATTCAGAATCATTAATGAGTTTTTTATAAAAAGGTGAGTACTTATCTTGTGGCATAAAAGCCGCAGATAAACCATCATCAGAGGCACTGCGAATACTGCCATCGGGGTCAAAGCTGAGCTGCGCACTTTGGCTACTGAGCAATTGCGAGGAATTATAAAATAATTGGCTAGAGACGACATTATTCGCTTGCTCCGCAATATTAATTTTGGTTTTCACCAGAGTATTAAACTGACGGATCAGACGTTCGCTGGAATGCTTGAGAACTTCATGTTCTTCAAATACCAATTGTTTTTCTTCTGATTTTAGCATTAACACCGCTGCACAGATCCCAGCAATTAAACAAATTGCCGAAATTAACAGCGAAAGCTTCATACTCAACGAATTTACACCAAAGCGTGATGGTGGGCGTCTATACACCACAGGACAACCTTATTTTTAATAATTATTTTTATTTAAATTCACCTAAATAAATATACCAGATCCCTATTTAGATTTATAAATTTTTCGTTGAAATTACTGAAAAAATCCCATATCAAAAATAAACTATCCTTTGGCGGCGATAAAACCCGCTAGAGTGTTGACTTTATAGCCCACTCTCCATACATTAAGAGTATGAATATAATATTTTCGCAATTACATTTTTCGTTTTTTAGCTTCTTTAGATAGAAGAGGCTTACCTGTTTGCGAGATTAAATCAACCGAATAGCAAAGCCTCCCAATTGGGAGGCTTTTTTGTTTTTATTACCCAAAAGGTAATTTTTTGGAATGAGGAACCCAAAAATGACTAATGATGTACTTAATTCACTTAGACACGATATCAATGAAATTGATTCTGACCTATTAGTGCTATTAGCAAAACGTCGCCGTATTAGCCACGGCGTTGTAGAATATAAGATTGCTAATAATAAACCGATACGTGATGAGGCCCGAGAACTTGCCTTGTTAGAAAAACTCATCGGTTATGGTAAGTCTCTTGGTTTGGACGCTTATTATGTGAATAACGTTTTCCAAACAATTTTAGAAGATTCAGTACTTAATCAACAAGCCATGTTACAGAAGAACTTAAACCCAGATGCTATGAGTGAAACACACCGTGTTGCTTATTTAGGTGGTCAAGGTTCTTACAGCCAACTTGCTTGTCATAAATATTTTAGCCGTCGCCCAGGTAAACTTGTTGAAATGGGCTGCTCTAGCTTTGAACAGATCACTGGTAAAGTTGAAAATGGTCAAGCAGATTTTGGCTTATTACCCATTGAAAACACCAGCTCTGGCAGTATTAACGAAGTGTTTGATTTACTGCAACACGCACAAGTCTCCATCGTTGGTGAAGTAACCCACAGTGTTGAACATTGTTTATTGGTCACACCGGGTACTGAGCTTAGTCAGATCAGTAAGATTTTTGCTCACCCGCAACCATTCGCTCAATGTAGTCGCTTTTTACAAGGCTTAGGAGATATTCAACATGAAACATGCGATTCAACCTCAAGCGCTCTACAATTAGCATTAGATACCCCTAATAGCGCAGCAATTGGTTCAGCTCAAGCGGGTAAGAATGTGGGTTTAGAAGTGATTAAATCAGGCCTTGCGAATCAACGTGAAAATCATAGCCGTTTTATTGTAGTTGCCCGTAAGCCTCTTTATGTATCAAAACAGATCCCGACTAAAACCAGTTTAATTATGGCAACTAAACAACAAGCAGGTTCTTTGGCTGATGCGTTGATGATTTTCAAAGAACATAATATCAACTTAGTAAAACTAGAATCACGCCCTGTGCCGGGTAACCCATGGGAAGAAGTATTCTATGTGGATTTAGAAGCAAACCTGGTTGATAACCATGTTAAGCAAGCACTTGAAGAACTTAAAGAACACACCCAATATGTACGCGTACTGGGCTGTTACCAAAGTGAATCGCTGCAAGCTGTTAGTATAGAAAGTTAAGCGCTAAGTAAAATATAAAAAAGGGCTAAAATTAGCCCTTTTTTATTATCTGTTTTTCACACAGCGGTTATCAATCAAGTACTTTCGCATCATTAGCTTTGTTTAACAGGCTGCGACTTTGCGTTAAAAAATGCGCAGTAGCATCTGAAAAATACGCTTTAGCATCCGCAAATGAATCAATTAAAGCGGCCTTATCACCGGCTTTTAATTTTGCCAAGGTACTTGCAAACGTATCTTGATATTGTGCAAGTAAAGGCTCTACGTTATCAAATTGCGCTAGCATAATGTCTGAATAAAGCTCTGGTGATTGTGCGAATAAGCGCCCTACCATCATCAACTCTAATTGGTAAATCGGTGACGAACAACTGCGGAGCTCCTCGAGAGTATGACCTTGTTTTGCTAGAAACTGACCGTATACAAAAGTGGTTAAATGGCGCATAACCTGAATAATTTGCATGGCTTCATCGTGCTTTTGCGCATCGAGTTCAACAAGTTGACAGCCCCACACTTGCAGTTGCGATAATAAACCTTGGGCAATCTCATGGTTACGGCCTTCGCAAACCACCACTGTTTGCTTTACCCAATGAGAAATATCAGGACCAAACATTGGATGTAAACCTACTACAGGACCGCTATGCACTGCTTTTAATACTTTTAACGGTGCTTGCTTAACTGAAGTAATATCAACTAATAAACAATCATCATCGAGCTTAGGTAAGGCAGTAACCACTGTTTCTAAGGCATTAATTGGCACACTGATCATCACCAGTTTTGCACCCGCTAATGTTTCTTGCGCGTTACTTTGCTGTTCTTTGTCGAGTATTCTAACTTCATACCCTGAGCGGATAAATTGCTGAGCAAACAATTGCCCCATAGCGCCTTGACCACCAACAATCACAATAGGTGATAACTGTGGCGCGCTACATGCTAATTTAGCCTGTTGATTTTGGTAAGCTTCGCGCATCATACGGCGTAGGATATCTTCCACCAATTCAGGATTAACACCTTGGTTAATCGCTTCTTGGCGACGAGCAGCTAATAAAGTAGCTTCACGATCAGGCGCATGCAGTGGCGCACCCGTTTGTTGTTTGATTGCGCCGATCTGCTCGGTAATACTATTACGTCTAGCCAGCAGTGCAACCAACTGGGCATCACATTCATCGATCCCCTCTCTTAACTTATCTAACTCTTTTATATCCGCCACGCGACTACCACCTTAGAAACTGCAATTTCGTACATTTAAATTTACATAAAAGTAAACTAATCAATACGATAAATACTAACAGGATCGCTTAGTTGTTAAAAGGCTAAATAAGCAAAAGAATGAGGGTTTAAGCGTTAAGCCATAAGTTATAAGTTGGCCGAGTTGTATTTGATTTATGAGTAATTCTTGGATGGGTATTTTTTTGCTGAACTTCTCTGCGCTCTAATCAAGTTATGGTGATCACTTTAACGTTGAGCGATCTTAATCTTTTAACTTTATCCTTTAACCTCACTAGCCTTCTAATTCGATAACTTTACTCTACCTAACTTACTATCTCTAAAAACCAAAACGGGTTGCAGCCCGAAGGTTGCAACCCGTTTTTTTGCGTTGATAAACAGCGCGTATTAGTTAAGTTTTTCTCTAATACGTGCAGATTTACCAGAACGCTCACGTAGATAGTAAAGTTTCGCACGGCGAACTGCACCGCGACGCTTAACTGCTACGCTATCGATAAGAGGGCTGTGCGTTTGGAATACACGCTCAACACCTTCACCGTTCGAAATTTTACGAACTGTGAATGCTGAGTGAAGACCACGGTTACGCTTAGCGATTACAACACCTTCAAAGGCCTGTAGACGCTCTTTAGCACCTTCTTTTACTTTTACCTGTACAACCACTGTATCACCAGGGCCAAATGCAGGTACGTCTGTTTTAAGCTGCTCATCTTCAAGCGCTTTAATAATATTTTGGTTTACTTTTGCCATTATGTTTCTCACTTTCCTAGGTGTAACTGTCTTCTAGCCACAAGCTTTTTGGTACTCTTGCTGAAATTTCGCGAGTAATACCGCTTGCTCCTCAGTCAGAGCTAGGTTATGCAACAAGTCAGGACGGCGTAACCAAGTTCTGCCTAATGACTGCATCAGCCGCCATTTTGCTATCTCTTGGTGGTTTCCGCTGAGTAATACAGCAGGAACCTGTTTGTCGTCCAATGTTTCTGGCCGTGTATAGTGAGGACAATCTAGCAAGCCATCCGAAAATGAGTCTTGCTCTGCTGACTGGTTGTGTCCTAATACACCCGGCACTAATCGCGCTACTGCGTCAATTAATGTCATGGCTGGTAGTTCACCACCACTCAAAATAAAATCACCAATCGACCATTCTTCGTCAACGTATGATTCTATTATTCTCTCGTCTATACCTTCATAGCGACCGGCAATTAAAATCAGTTTTTTAGAGCTGGCGAGTTCGCTTGCCCCTTGCTGATCTAATTTGCGCCCTTGCGGGGACATATAAATTACTTTTGCACCATCTCCTGCCGCCTGTTTGGCGTCAAGAATGGCTTGTTTCAGTGGTTCAACCATCATTAACATACCTGGACCGCCCCCGTAAGGACGATCATCCACGGTTCTATGCTTATCAATAGCATAATCTCGTGGGTTCCAGCAGTTAAAGTCGATCAGACCATTTTTTACTGCTCGACCAGTTACACCTTGAGTTGTAATGGCATCAAACATGTCCGGGAAAAGGCTGATAACCCCTACCCACAACGAACTCGTTTGACTCATTAAAAGCCAGGATCCCAGTCTACTGTAATTTCTTTTGCATCGTGCTTAATCTCTTTAATAACTGAATCAGTTAAAAACGGAATTAAACGCTCTGCTTGGCCAAATGCATCTTTATTGTTTGCTTTCACAACCAATACGTCATTTGAGCCTGTCTCCATCAGGTCATCAACTATGCCTAAGTCATAACCTTTATCGGTTACAACAGACATGCCAATGAGATCTCGCCAATAGAACTCACCTTGCGGGAGCTCTGGTAATTGCGCTGCATCCATTGAGATTTCTGCATGGGTATAAGCCATTGCTTCGTCTCGATCGTTTACTTGCGCAAATTTAGCGATAAAGCCTTTGTTGTGGCGACGCCAGTCGACCACTTCTAAGGTCTGCCATTTACCTTGCTGCCCTATCAACCACGGGCTGAAATCGAAGATCCCTATGGGATCATCAGTAAATGAATGTACCTTAAGCCAGCCCTTTATACCATATGGGGCACCGAGCTTTCCTACGACAATGATTGATGAGGTGTTCTCTTGACTCATGGTTACACTTACGCCTATTAAGCCGCTTTACGAGCGTCTTTAACTAACTTATTTACGCGATCTGAAAGAGATGCGCCCTGACCTACCCAGTGTTCTACACGAGATAAATCTAAACGTACTTTTTCTTCTTGACCACTAGCAATTGGGTTAAAAAAGCCTACTTTCTCGATGAAGCGACCGTCACGCGAGAAACGGCTATCCGCAACCACAATTTGATAGAAAGGGCGTTTTTTAGCGCCACCACGTTGCAAACGAATAGTTACCATACCGTCCTCTAAATAGATTGACTGTTTTCATTAATAAGATTTACTCCCCAGTATGGGGAGCTGGGGAATTGTACGAGTTTTTAGCAACAATGCAAGTAAGAAGTGACTCGAAATGACTGTTAAGTTGATTAAACTATGATCTACGCGTTAAATCAGGCTATATAGAACTTTCAACGCATAATTTATCTACAAAAAAAGAGGCTATTTGCCTCTCTTTTTAGTTAACTGACTCGCTACATCAGCATGGCGTCAGTTAAAACATTAAAATTTAGGGCCACCGCCACCCATCATTCCTGGTGGTAACATGCCTTTCATGCCGCGCATCATTTTCATCATGCCGCCTTTACCTTTCATTTTTTTCATCATTTTTTGCATCTGCGTAAACTGTTTTAGCAGCTTATTGATCTCTTGTACTTGCGTACCAGAGCCTGCTGCAATACGCTTTTTACGAGAGCCTTTAATGATCTCTGGACGCGCACGCTCTTTTTTCGTCATTGAGCTGATGATCGCTTCCATCTGAATAAAGGTTTTATCACCCATCTGACCTTTCACTGCATCAGGCAGGTTTTGCATACCAGGTAATTTATCAAGCATTGACATCATGCCGCCCATGCTTTTCATTTGCTTTAATTGATCAGCAAAATCATCAAGAGTAAAGCCATCACCTTTAAAAACTTTTTCAGCAACTTTTGCAGCTTGCTCTTTATCGACTTTCATTTCGACTTCTTCGATCAATGAAAGTACATCCCCCATACCAAGTATACGCGATGCGATACGATCTGGATGGAAAGGCTCAAGCGCATCAGTGCGCTCACCAACACCCATAAACTTAATAGGCTTGCCGGTAATATGGCGGATTGATAGTGCAGCACCACCGCGCGCATCACCATCGGTCTTGGTTAGTATCACACCGGTCAGAGGTAATGCTTCATCAAACGCTTTGGCAGTATTGGCAGCATCTTGACCCGTCATGGCATCAACCACAAACAAGGTTTCGATTGGGTTAATAGCATGATGAAGATTTTTAATCTCGTCCATCATGTCATTATCAACATGCAAACGACCTGCGGTATCAACTAATACAACATCGATAAATTTCTTTTTCGCATGAGAAATAGCTGCCTTCGCAATATCAACCGGCTGTTGTGAAATGTCACTTGGGAAAAACTCAACACCTACTTCATCGGCCAGTGTTTCCAACTGTTTAATAGCCGCAGGACGATAAACGTCGGCACTGACTACTAATACTGATTTCTTTTTACGTTCTTTTAAGAATTTGGCAAGCTTAGCAACACTGGTCGTTTTACCCGCACCTTGCAGACCCGCCATCATTACAACGGCTGGCGGTTGTGCGTTTAGGCTCAACTCTTCGTTTGCTTCACCCATGGCTTTTTCAAGCTCTTCGCGAACGATTTTAATGAACACTTGCCCAGGACTTAGGCTCTTAGTTACTTCAATACCTACCGCGCGCTCTTTAACTTGTTTAACAAACTCACGAACAACGGGTAAAGCGACGTCGGCTTCTAAAAAAGCCATACGCACTTCGCGTAGTGTATCTTTTATATTGTCTTCAGTAAGGCGTCCACGGCCGCTGATATTCTTTAAGGTTTTACCTAATCGTTCTTGGAGGTTCTCAAACATGTAAAGGTTCCGATCAAACGTGATATACCAATTTCCCAACCAACGTTATTGCCGCAAGTTTAGCACTTACTATTAATAGCGCTGATTTCATATAATCAGTATTATTAAAATTTTAATTAAAAACAGTATACCGTAAATGGTGGCGCACAATACAGTGTTCAAGTGAGCTGTTTGAGTTTCTTTTTACAAACTCTATGCATTTGCCTCACTATAAAATACAATGCCATTACTCTAACAAGGAATATTTGACTCAAATTGAGTGGCCCAAGCACTATGCTGATTATTAGTTTAACTATTATTGCCAGTTTATTTTATATCTTCGCGACGTCTCACGTGCTGTCTCGGTTATTTCACCAACAAGGTCCGAGCCAAAAGCTGACGGTTATCCTCAGCACGGTGGCAATTTTAGCCCACATGTTATTACTGGTGAATTCAGTGTTTCGCGCCGATGGCCAAGATTTAAGTATTGTTAATGTATCACTGTTAACCTGCTGGGTGATTGTGGTCTCTGTCACTACGGTGTCGTTAAAATTCCCTGCCACATTATTACTGCCTGTTGTCTATGGCTTTGCTGCTTTGCTAACAATTGCCAGCTTATTTATCCCGCATCATATTTTATTGCAAAGTATTGATGTTGAAATAGGTTTAGTCACTCATATTTCGCTTTCCCTGCTTGCATACTGTGTGTTAATTATTGCCACTTTATATGGCGTACAGTTTTACTTTATTGATAAACGCTTAAAACGAAAAGACTTAGCGATTGTGCATAGCCATTTACCGCCATTAATGGTGGTTGAACGCCAACTCTATCACTTATTAACGCTAGGCACGGTTTTGTTAACCTTAGCGTTATTATCTGGTTTTATTTTTCTTGATGGCATGTTTGCTAGTGAATTTATTCATAAAACTGTTTTATCATTAATTGCTTGGGCTATGTTTGCAACGGTGACAATTGGTCACTTAAAGCAAGGCTGGCGTGGGAAACCGGTCGTACTAGCTATCATGGCTGCTGCTTTTGTTTTAACGCTGGCTTATTTTGGCAGTCGTTTTGTGCAAGAGGTGATCCTGAATAAGTTTTAACTTGACTCAGGCAGCTCACTCCCGCTTAATACGCATTGGTTAAATAAAAAAGGATCCTTCTTTGGACGACATCTCTACAAGTGTTTTGTTTATAATACTTGGAATACTCATACTTTGTTCTGCATATTTTTCTGGTTCTGAAACGGGCATTATGTCAATTAACAGAATCCGCTTACGCCACCTTGCTAAAGAAAATCACCGCGCAGCAAAGCGTGTCAACAAACTTTTGAGCCGTCCTGATAGACTTATTGGCCTTATCCTTATCGGTAATAACTTGGTGAATATTGCTGCCGCGCAGGTTGCAACCATTATCGGTATTCGTTTATATGGTGATTTAGGTATCGCTATTGCCACTGGCGCACTAACTTTAGTCGTGCTTATATTTGCAGAAGTAACGCCTAAAACGCTAGCTGCGCTTTACCCTGAAAAAGTTGCCTTTCCTAGTTCGGTGATACTCAAAGGGTTACTAAAAATTCTCTTTCCATTTGTCGTCGTCGTTAACTGGATGACCAATGGTATATTACGCCTATTTGGTATTAGTGCTGCACAAATAGATGAGCACAGCATGAGTAAAGAAGAATTAAAAACGGTGCTGAATGAATCGGGTGCGCTGATCCCCGCGCGTCACCAAAGTATGTTGACCTCCATTTTAGATTTAGAGCAAGTCACTGTCGAAGATATTATGATCCCGCGCAACGAAATTGTTGCCATTGATATCAATGATGACTGGAAACTAATTAGTAAACAGCTTACCCATGCACAACACACGCGAGTACTTTTATATCGCGACCAAATTGATGATGCGGTAGGCTTTATTCACTCACGGGATGCACTGCGGTTATTAACAAAAGAGCAATTTGATAAACCATCATTGCTTCGCGCAGTTCGTGAGATTTATTTTATTCCTGAAGGTACGTCGCTCAATACTCAGCTATTTAAATTTCAGCAATCAAAAGAGCGTATCGGTTTAGTAGTTGATGAATATGGTGATATTCAAGGATTAGTTACCCTCGAAGATATTCTTGAAGAAGTGGTCGGTGACTTTACCACTACGCAAACACGTACTCCAAGTGAAGAAGTTGTGTCACAAGATGATGGCTCATTTTTAGTTGATGGCGGTGCTAACGTACGCGATCTAAACAAAGAAATGGATTGGGAGTTCCCTCTTGATGGCCCGAAAACATTAAGTGGCTTAATTGTCGAATACTTAGAAGACATTCCTGATGCCAACTTGAGTTTGCGTATTGCAGGCTATCCGATTGAAGTTGTTGAAGTAAAAGAGAACATGATCAAACTGGTGCGCATTCAAGCGAACAAGCGCAAAATATAAGCAATATCTGTAGAGTAACCTATGGTTACTCTACTCCCTCAGCTCATCCCCGCAACAAATTTTTTGTTCATTATTCTCTATAAAGTGTTAATTATTAGGCTATTATATTTGTAACTTTATAGATGTGGAAAATGCAATGGAAGATATCTCTATCGAGACCCTGTACACCAAAGCGATTGAAATGCTAATGACCTATGGCCCTCGATTTTTATTGGCAATCTTTGTTTTAATTGTTGGTTGGTGGTTTGTTGGCCGTATTGCCAGTATGGCTGAAAAATCAATGGCAAAGGTAAAATTTGAAGCCGGATTAAGTCATTTTTTGGTCTCCTTCTTATCGGTTATTTTAAAGTTGCTATTACTGATCTCAGTCGCATCAATGATTGGTATAGAAACAACCTCGTTCATTGCTATGCTCGGTGCTGCAGGCTTAGCGGTCGGTATGGCATTACAAGGCAGCCTAGCGAATTTCGCCGGTGGTGTGCTGATCTTATTTTTTAAACCATTTAAAATTGGTGATGTCATTGAAGCCCAAGGCTATATGGGTAAAGTGGTTGAAATTCAAATATTTGTTACCGTACTACTCACTTATGATAATGAAAAAATTATTATCCCAAATGGTGCACTTTCTAATGGCTGTGTAAAAAACAAGTTTGCAGAACCAACTCGCCGCGTCGATATTGAGTTTGGTATTAGCTACAGTGATGATGTGCTTAAAGCGCGAGAAGTACTAATGGGCGTGTTAAATAGCTACGAGTTAGTACTCAAAGATGAAGCAAAACAACCGGTTGTGCATGTAAGTCAGCATGGCGATAGCCATATCGGCATGTTGGTCTGGGCATGGGTTGATTCTGAAAATTACTGGCCAGTGTATTTTGGTTTATACGAACGCGTTAAAATTGCCTTCGATAAAGAAAATATTACCATTCCATTCCCACAGCGCGATGTACATATTCATCAATTCCCAGGGAAATAAACTAATACTAAAAAGCCCGCTGTGCGGGCTTTTTAAAATCTTGAATCTTGTCAGATCAGCTAAATAACCTTTCTAACCACCCTTTATCTAAATCGTCTTCACAACGTTTAAGCTGAGCCGCATAGCGACTTGCACGATTTTTTACTTTATTAGCCACTGCCATTAACCACTTTTTATTTTTATAGGTGCCGCGTTTATAACCGCCCCAGCCTTCGTGGTAATTTAGGTATTGCGCGTAGGCATCCCATTTCGAGATGCCATTAACTTTATGAGTCTTATAAACAAACCAGCCCATAAAGTCGATAGCGTCATCAAAATCATCGCGATCTGCGCCGCTATTACCCGTTTCACGAATATAATCAGACCAGGTGGGAGTTTTTGCTTGTGAGTAGCCGTAAGCTGAACTTGCTCGCCCTGTGGGAATAACCCACAAAAAGTATTCCATTGGCGGTGCAGCATCGTGTTTAAAGGAGCTTTCTTGATACATCATGCTCATTAGTACATGTTTAGGTGAGCCCCATTTTTCTTGGGCATCTTTTGCGTCATAGTACCAATCGCTTTTTTCTTCAAAAATTTTACATATATCATTAGGTTGCTTTGGAGGGGCTGTTGCGCAACCAGTTAACAGAGCCCCCAGCGATAAAATAATTAAACTATTTTTCATTTTTTTTTATGCTCGCTGAACTTTTTATAAAAGTATAAGTCTTATTTTATGAATGCGCAGTTTAGCATTGTTTATCCCTGAAGAATCTTTACGCAGCCAACTTGGGCTGCGTTTTTTTGCCTGCTTATTTAGCTACAAACTTACTTAGTGGCAAAATAATCATCTAAAAATGCATTAAATGTTTGATTATCAGCGGCTTTCAACTCGCGTTCAGCAATAACTGACTGTTCTGCTTGTTGTTTTAAATAGCTGTCTGAATACACTTTATATGGCGTATCTTGATGTTGTTGCTGGTAACTTTTTGCCAACGATAAGGCAAAATAACCATTATCAATACCAGACCCTTTCAGTTGACTAACGTAGCGCCCTGAGTATGTTAATTCAGGATCTGCTATCCATTGGCTTAATCGAGTAATCGTTTCGCTGTAATAGCTAACGCCGTAAGCATTATCCATATAGGCTGCAACTTGTTGTAACTGTACGAAGATCTCTGCTCCCCACGTTGCTAGACTGCGTAAACTACCAGAGCGATTTAGCATCACTTCTAAAGCGCGACCTTGGCTTACAACCGTATCTAAATTTTCGGTGCTCCGCTGTTGCGAATCCCAATCCATTGTTGGAGAATCTTTCAATAAGCAATAAGTTAGAAAAACATCTAGGAAATGAATTTGCTCAATATCAATTCCCGTTGCTGCAAATGGATTTACATCTAGAGCCCGGATTTCAATATACTCAATACCGCCACGTAACAGTGCGTCAGTCGGTGTTTCACCACTTTTAGCATTGCGCTTAGGACGAATTGGCGAATAAAATTCGTTTTCAATCTGCAATACATTTTTATTCAATTGTTTAGGCTGGGCATCTTTATAATCAGCAAGCTGACCATAAATATCTGACGGTGAATGAATCGCACTTTTTAATCCTGCTACATATTCATCTAGTGAGTTATACAGTACTTTTAGTGATGACTGAGCACTGTTGGTATAACCCAAATTACCTAAGCGCAAAGCTGTACCCACTTCAAGATAAAGCGTACCTTTACCTAGCTTTTTAAAAGGAAGATCCGTACTGCGCCCTTGTAAAAATGAATTACACAGCGCTGGCGATGCACCAAATAAATAACTGATCAACCATAGTTCTCGTTTGAAGTTACGGATCAGTCCTAAATAACCAGCCGAAATAAACTCTTGTAATGAGCCAGTATCGCCTTTAATCGTTTTTAAACTCTGCCAAAATGACTCTGGAAACGATATATTAAAGTGCACACCGGCAATCGCTTGCATCATGCTGCCATAACGATTTTTAAGACCTTCGCGGTACAAGGTTTTCATGCGTCCAATATTAGAATCACCAAATTGAGCTAATACAATGTCATCTTGATGTTCTATAAAACACGGCATACTGATAGGCCATAATAATTCATCGCCCATCTGTGATAGGGTAAACTTTTGTAAGTCTTGCAGCTGATTTAACGTTTCTTCAGCAGATTCACTAACGGGTGTTATAAACTCTAGTAAAGACTCAGAAAAATCAGTTGTGATATGCCCGTTAGTTAACGCACAACCAACCCCTTTTGGATGACCTTGCTGTGAAATTACACCGTTTGGCTTGATCCGCAACGCTTCTCTTTCAATACCGCGTTGAATGCCTTTAATTGCGTATTTATGCTGTTCTGGGGCTAGCGCTGCTAACGCTTTAGTTAAATCATGTGTAGTCAAAAATGCTTCCTCGAGCCACGTGGCCTAATCATAAGTCAATGGGGGCAAATTGATAATACTCAAGGTTTAATAGTGGCATAACTCTAATTTCCACTATTTTCCAAGAAGGTCACCGTATGTTTGTAAAGCAAACTTGCTGCGGGCAGCCAAGCTATAATAGCCAAATATTTACTAATCTTGCCATTGTAAGAGCTAATATACAATTGCTTTAATGACACCACAGTAATGCAAGATACTGACTAATTAAATGTTTGCTTATTATGTGCAACTCATTGCTGACATTTACTCATTGCTCGTACTAGAGCAATGATATCTATTTATATATTAAGCTATTACCCGCGCACTTTTTGCAAGTTTCTTTGTTTTAGATCATTAAAAAGCTATTTAATAGCTATTTTACTCCTGTGATCACTGAACCTGCTATCATTACATTTGTATGAACTTTATAATCATCACTAATAATAAAGCATGTTTAAGGACTACCTATGCGTCGGGGTCAGCAGTTAATAAACGAAGAAGTCACCTTTTCAGATCACCAGGAGCTCGTCTCCACTACAGATATACGTGGAGTGATAACCTATGCAAATAAAGAATTTTGCAACATTGCCGGCTTCACCCTTGAAGAACTGATTGGCAAAAATCATAATATTGTTCGCCACCCAGATATGCCTAAAGCAGCATTTAAAGAAATGTGGGGAAAACTCAAACAAGGTCATTCATGGCGCGGCATGGTAAAGAATCGCTGCAAGGATGGCCGCTATTATTGGGTTGATGCATTTGTTACTCCTATTTTTGAACATGGTCAACTCGTTGGCTATCAATCAGTACGAACAAAACCGAGCGAACAACTAAAACGACGCGCACAAAGCCTATACACTAAAATAAATGCCGGTAAATCGTTGTCCTCTTGGCGTGAATGGGTAGGTGTTCGCCAAAGTGCAGCCCTACTGATTGGCTTACTTGGTTTAGTACTATTAGCAGCTTTTGTATCTATTGCTGTTGCATTGATAACCGCGTTATTTAGTTTACTAATTATGCTATTAAATTATGATGAATTAGTTTTCACACCAACAGCACTGAAACAGCTAAAGGCAGTAAATGATTCTGTATCCCGCTATGTCTATGTCGGCCATCATCCATTTAGTATTAGTGAATATAACCAGCAAATGCTTAATGCTAAATTACGTACCGTATTAGGACGAGTAAAAGATACGACTGTCACGTTTACCGGTATTGCGGCTAATCTAGACCAACAATCAGCATTAACTGAAAAAGGCATTGCCGCACAAGGACAACGCCTTGGCCAAATGGCCACCGCAATGTCACAAATGAGCGCAACCATAGGTGAAATATCGGGCAACACTCATCATACCGCTGAAAAAGTAAATATTACTTACCAAAGCTGCACTGATATAAAACTGCACATTGCAGACAATAGTGCCATGGTGTCTGACCTTGCTTTACAAGTTGAACAAGCGGCAAGTACTGCTAATTCCCTTGCAACCGAGGCGGATAAAATAGGTCAAGTAATGACTGAAATCGAAGGCATTGCAGAGCAAACCAATTTACTGGCATTAAATGCTGCAATTGAAGCCGCGCGTGCTGGTGAACATGGCCGAGGCTTTGCAGTAGTTGCCGATGAAGTGCGTGCATTATCTTCTCGTACTCAACGTGCTACTGCACAAATTCATAGCTCTATTAAAGAAATTCAAGATACCCTGTTTAGCTGGTCTACGGTCATGAAAAACACCAAGGCGCAAGCCGATGAATGTGTAAATACCACCGGACATACTCAAGTTGAACTAGATAGCATTTTCGCGCAAATAAGTGAAATATCACAACTAGCGACACAAATATCTGCTGCCGCCGAGCAACAACAAACTGTCAGCCTCGATATTAGCGACAACATTACACAAATAAAAGGTTACAGTGACGAGAACTTAACGTTGAGCTTTAATGTCGCTAAAGGTGCTGCACAGCTTGTCGAAGGCTCACGTAAAGTTAACGATATTTTACTGACTTTTAAGGTTTAATTAAGCGCGGCTAAATGATAGGGGTTTATCTTTAATAGTTACTTTATAACTTTTTATTCGCAGCGAGTTTAAGGCCAGCATATTCACTGGCCTTAAAACTCAGTTAATCAGTTAGCGTGATGAGAACACTAAACCATTTTCGTCAGCATCAATTACTATCATGTCACCACTTTGATATTCACCTGCGAGTAACTTCTGCGATAATGGGTTTTCAATGGTATGTTGAATAGCCCGTTTGAGTGGTCGTGCACCATAAACCGGATCAAAACCACTGGCTGCAATTCGATCAAGAGCTGCATCACTTATTTGTAACAAGTAACCCATTCCTGTTAGGCGCTCACGTAACTTGCTTAACTGAATATCTGCAATCTCTTTGATATGTTCATTAGCAAGTGGGTGGAATACTACGGTTTCATCAATACGATTAATAAATTCAGGTCTAAACTCATTAACCAAAACCCCCATCACTTTTTCTTTTAACGCTGCATAATCGTTGTTACCGGTTTGCTCTTGAATAATATCTGAGCCTAAATTTGAGGTCATGATGATCACTGTATTTTTAAAATCAACAGTACGACCTTGGCCATCCGTTAAACGACCATCATCTAACACTTGCAGTAGAATATTAAATACATCAGGATGTGCCTTTTCGATTTCATCAAGCAAAATTACAGAATATGGACGACGACGAACAGCTTCTGTTAAGTAGCCACCTTCTTCATAACCAACATAGCCCGGAGGCGCGCCAACTAAGCGAGCAACTGAGTGCTTTTCCATAAACTCAGACATATCAATTCGCACCATCGCGCTTTCAGTATCAAACATATATCCAGCTAACGCTTTAGTCAGCTCAGTTTTACCGACCCCGGTTGGGCCTAAAAATAAAAACGAACCGATTGGCCTATTTGGATCTGCAAGCCCTGCCCGTGAACGACGAATCGCATTCGCCACTGCGACTACGGCTTCGTCTTGACCGATCACTTTATGGTGTAAATGTTCTTCCATTTGCAGCAGTTTTTCACGCTCACCTTGAAGCATGCGCGATACAGGAATGCCAGTCCAACGTGAAAGTATCTCAGCAATTTCATCTTCACCCACTTGGTTTTTAAGTAAGCTCATTTCTTGCATTTCAGCTTGTGAAGCTAAGTCGAGTTTACGTTCCAACTCTGGAATGCGGCCGTATTGCAACTCTGACATACGTTGTAGATCAGTGGCACGACGAGCAACATCTAAGTCTAATCGCGCTTGCTCAAGTTCAGCCTTAATTACTTGAGTACCTTGCAAAGAGGCTTTCTCAGCTGTCCATACTTCATCAAGTTCACGGTACTGGGCTTCAAGATCGGTGATCAGCTCCTGCATCTCAGAACGACGCTTTTGACTGGCGTCATCTTTCTCTTTAGCAAGTGCATTATCTTCGAGTTTTAGCTGGATGATACGGCGCTCTAATTTATCTAATGATTCTGGTTTTGAATCGATTTGTAGGCGAATAGACGAACCCGCTTCATCAATTAAATCAATGGCTTTATCCGGTAGCTGGCGATCGCTAATGTAGCGGTGCGATAAATGCGCTGCGGCAACAATGGCTGGATCGGTAATTTCAACACAGTGATGTAACTCGTAACGCTCTTTCAAGCCTCGAAGAATCGCTATGGTATCTTCTACTGATGGTTCTTCAACAAGCACCTTTTGAAAACGACGTTCTAAAGCGGCATCTTTTTCAATATATTTACGATACTCATCAAGGGTTGTAGCACCGACACAATGCAGTTCACCTCGAGCCAATGCAGGTTTGAGCATATTACCCGCATCCATTGCACCATCAGATTTACCGGCGCCCACCATAGTATGAATTTCGTCAATAAACAGAATCACTTGGCCTTCTTCTTTAGCCAATTCATTAAGCACTGACTTTAAACGTTCTTCAAACTCACCACGGTATTTTGCACCGGCCACCAAGGCTCCTAAATCAAGCGATAACACACGTTTGTTTTTCAAGCCTTCAGGCACTTCGCCATTTATAATACGCTGCGCGAGCCCTTCAGCTATAGCGGTTTTACCGACACCGGGTTCGCCAATCAACACGGGGTTATTTTTAGTACGCCGTTGTAATACTTGAATGGTGCGGCGAATTTCATCATCGCGGCCAATAACAGGATCAAGTTTACCTTGCTCTGCACGCTCAGTTAAATCGATAGTAAACTTTTTCAGCGCTTGACGGGTATCTTCAGCATTCGGATCATCAACTTTTTGACCACCGCGAATAGCTTGTATTGCTGCTTCTATTTTAGTGCTGGTCATATTTAAAGCGCGGAAGATATCACCCAATGGCCCTTTATCATCACACGCTGCTAATACAAATAACTCACTGGAGATGTATTTATCTTTACGCTTTTGCGCGTACTTATCGCATAAGTTGATCAGTGAAACCATGTTATTTGACAACTGCACGTCGCCGCCAACACCTTCCACTTTAAATAGCTTTTCTATCTCTTGTGATAACTTGGTATTAAGTTCATCGGCACTCACACTGGCTTGGGCTAATAACGCACGCACACTTGAGCCACTTTGCTGCAAGAGTGAATACATTAAATGTACTGGTTCAATAAATTGATGATCACGACCAAGCGCTAATGACTGAGCGTCAGAGAGCGCAGATTGAAATTTACTGGTAAATCGATCTAAACGCATAAGGGGTTACCTATTAAAAAAACTAATTACTTAATTAATGGGTATGCTCGGCACTTTGATCAAGGCTTAGGAGAAAATATACTCACTGAATAGACTATTACTTGCGCCAGATCAAAGAAGCCATACGGCCTGTTTGACCATCTCGACGGTATGAGAAGAATTGTTCGCTATTGCTAACTGTACAGTACTCACCACCACTAATATTTCTTATGCCTAGATTAATAAGCTGTGTGGTTGCGAGCAGATAAATATCCGCTAAATATTTACCATCCGCCTGCGCCACAAATGCAGTGTGATGAGATGCTGATTGTTCACAGAAAAGCGCTTTTACTTCACTGCCAACCTCAAACTTTGCAGCACCTATGGCAGGACCTAACCACGCTATAATTTGTTCTGCAGGGCTGCTAAAGTGACGCAAAGTATTAGCGATAATACCCGCATGCAAACCGCGCCAGCCACCATGAATAGCAGCCACCTCATCACCACTTTCACTGGTAAGTAAAACCGGCAAGCAATCTGCTGTCATAATTGCCAGTGGTTGATTTTTTAATCGGGTATACAGCGCATCCGCATCATAATTAGCCTGTGGGTCAAAATACTCATCCACAACAACGACTTCACTGCTATGGATCTGATTAAGCCACACCGGTGCTTTAGGAAGCTGAGCAGCTAAAAGTGCGCGATTCGTTAATACCGCTTGCTGATCATCGCCCACATGTAGGCCTAAGTTTAAACTCATAAAAGGCGCATGCGATACACCGCCCTGACGAGTTGTACTGAGAGCACCTACATTGGTTGGCGCTGTCCAATTAGGATAAAGCATTAAAGCAGCTTAAAAATCGATATTTGGATTAGCTTTGGTGTCTTCACGAAGTACGTGCGTCATGGCAACCATGTCATCAGGAATTGGCGCCTGCCAAGTCATCATTTCACCCGTAATTGGGTGTGCGATACTTAGCTTTACCGCGTGCAATGCTTGACGATTAAATTCACGTAACATTTGGAACAATTCAGGTGTTGCGCCTTTTGGTGGACGTGGACGACCGCCATAGGCTTTATCACCAATCAATGGATGATTAATAAATGCCATATGCACACGAATTTGGTGAGTTCGGCCAGTTTCTAAACGAAGACGTAATCGCGTATGCGCACGGAATTTTTCAGCAACTCGAAAATGCGTAATTGCTGGTTTGCCCTGCTCATGCACAGCCATGTGTGTACGCTGCGTAGGATGGCGGCCAATTGGTTTTTCAACCATGCCACCCGCTGTCATTGTGCCATTACAAATTGCTTCATATTCACGCGTGAAATTTTCACGCTTTTGTAATGCTTTAACTAAATGTGTTTGCGCCTGAATTGTTTTAGCTACCACCATCAAACCGGTAGTATCTTTATCTAGACGATGCACAATACCTGCGCGCGGAACATTAATGATATCTGGATAATGATGCAACAATGCATTGAGCACTGTGCCATCAGGATTACCGGCACCAGGGTGCACAACTAAACCCATAGGTTTGTTGATAACCAAAATATCATCATCTTCATAAACGATGTTTAATTTGATATCTTGCGCTAGATATTCACGTGGGGCTTCAATGCTAGTTTCAACATTGACCGTTTCACCACCAAAGAGTTTTTCTCTCGGGGTGTTTAAAATTTCACCATCCACGGTGATTTTATCATCCAAAATCCACGTTTTTATACGTGAACGTGAATAATCAGGGAACAATTGCGCCAATACTTGGTCTAGACGTTTACCGCCTAACTCAGTTGGCACCTCGGCTTGAAGAGAAATTTGCTCTGACATTAGTAACTTTACCCAATTTACCAGTGCAAGCTGTGCTCGACTGGGTTAGAATCGCTTTTAATAAAAGCATTATATAATAAGCATAGTTTACTCGGTTTTACCCACTTGGCCTAGCCGAAGACATCGAAGGTAACAAATAAAATGATAAATAGAATAGGGAAACGTGCATTCGCCATTGTTTTTACAGTTTCATTACTTGGTTTAGGTGCCTGTTCGTCAGCACCTGATGCAGAAGATATCCAACGCGTTCCTAATAAATCAGCGCAAGCGTTGTATGATGATGCCAAACAAACACTTGATTCAGGCTTGTACGCGCGTGCAATTGAGCTTTTGAGTGCGATTGATTCACGCTATCCGTTTGGGCCTATGTCAAAACAAGTACAAATGGATTTAGTCTACGCCCATTACCAAGCGGGTAATACTGAACAAGCGCTTGCAACAATTGACCGTTTTATTCGCCTAAATCCAAACCACAAAGATTTAGACTATATGTACTACATGCGTGGTTTAGTAAATATTAAAGCCGATAAAAACGCATTCCAAGAGTATTTTGGTGTTGATAGAGCCGACCGTGATGCTAATCGTACCCGTGTTGCTTTTACTGATTTATCAACTTTAGTTAACCGCTTTCCTGACAGTGGCTATGCCCCTGAAGCAAAAAGACGTTTAGTTTGGTTACTCAACAAAATGGCACGTTACGAGTTGAAAGTTGCTGATTACTACTATGAACGTGAAGCTTACTTAGCAGCAGCAAATCGCGGTAAATATGTCGTAGAGCATTATTCTCAAAGTAGTTACTTAGATAATGCACTGGAAATGATGGAAAAAAGCTACAACAAGCTTGGTTTACCAGAATTAAGTAAACACGCTAAAATGACCCGTGAGTTAAATAAAAAGAAATAAATTAACATATACAAAAAAGGCGCTACTGATTGTTTATAAGTAGCGCCTTTTTTATGTCTGACTTTTAATCTCAGATAATAAATTAAATCGCGTCTTCATCTTCTTCAGCAGTACGAATACGTACCACACGCTCAACGTCAGTGACGAAAATCTTACCATCGCCAATTTTACCTGTTTGTGCTGTTTTAACGATCACTTCAATAGCACGGTCAACATCGTCATCACCAAGGACAATATCAAGTTTTACTTTTGGTAAAAAATCAACCATGTATTCAGCTCCACGATATAACTCAGTATGCCCTTTTTGACGGCCAAAACCTTTCACTTCACTGACGGTCATGCCAGTAATACCGACATCAGACAACGCTTCACGAACATCATCAAGTTTAAATGGTTTAATTATTGCTTCTATTTTTTTCATTAATTGTTGCTACTTTTAAATTCTGTTTGAGTCGATTTTAGACAATCCTGCAGTTCATAGCAAACAAAGCAATTGAATTACGGTGATTTAATCAACAACAATGGTATGATTATTAAAAACCTAGCAACTATACTTAAAATATAAGTCGTTAGCATCACGTTTGAGTGAGTCCCTGAGTATTTAGAGGTAGATATGAAAAAAATACAACGTGGTTTTACGCTATTAGAGCTAATGGTCACCATTGCAATAGTCGGTATTGTGGCTACGATAGCTTTATGGGATAGCAGTGATATGCTAGAGAATAACCGCGCTGAAAACTATTTACTTGAGTTAAAGCGAAACATCAACTTTGCCCGTGCAAAAGCAACCAGCACAGATTCACTCATCGTGGTATGTAGTGGCGAAACTTCTAGAATTGAAAATGACCAAAGAGTGACATGTTTAAATGATTGGAGTGAAGGCTCGATCATCGTCTTTTATGATAATAATGGTAATGGCATTCATAACCCGCGTATAGGGGACAAAATACTCAGGGTGATGTCTGAAATACCCGATAATAGTCAATTTACGTTTACCGGTGATAATTCATTAATATTTGATGCCAGCGGCCGTGTCACCACAAACCCCGGCATTTTTACCTACTGCCCTAATAAAGACAATAAAAACAATAAAGCAATGGAAGTAAGTGTCTCTGGCACAGCTTTATACTATGGAGATACTAAAAACACTTGCGATTAAATGCCAATCAACCTTGCATCTAATTTAGGGTCAACTAATCTTAAGTAATTAGCTATTACTGAGTGCTTCATGGATGAACAGCATACAAAGCGCAGTTATCTTAAAGGGAACAACGTTAGTTGAAACTATGGTGGCATTGAGCATTATGTCTGTGATGTGTCATTTTATTTTATTTAATTATCAGCCTTTACTAATAAACAACCGCTTAGATAATCACATCGCTAAAGTAAACCGAGCTATTAACTTGTCCCGTTTAAATGCAATATCTTATAGTGCCAATGTGACGCTTTGTGCGCTGAAAAACAATCAATGTTATAACGATAATTGGCACAAGCAACTAACCGTATTTACTGATACAAATGAGTTAGGTGTATTTGATGGTAACGATCAAACTTTATTTTATATCGAGCCTACGCACCCACAAGACATGTTGACCTACCCACGACCTTTTATCACTTTTCGTTATGATGGTACCCCAATGGGGCTTCATAACGGTACCTTTACTTACTGCCCTGCCTATAAAGAAGCAAGCTTTGCAGGGCTGGCAATATCAATTAGTTACACCGGAAGAACAAAAGTTAAAAGTACTTCTAAGTGCCAGGAGTAGCTATTTTATATTTAACTTAGGATTATTTCCCCCAGCACATTGCAGAATTCGCTTTCGGCGTTGCAGTTTTTAACCCTGCATCATCGATTGTAAACGTCTTACAATCTTCATCCTGCAGTGGCGGCCCCGCAACTGGTGTTGCAGTGAAACTAAACGTTCCTGCATCATTATCAACGTCAGCCTTAATTGTGTAAAAACCGTGCTCTGTTGGTGTTACAACGCCGATGTTATCTAAATTAGTCGTGTATTGACGATTATCTACAAAAAACTGTTCTTGTCTATTCGCGGCATCAAGAAGCGATGTTATCGCTTCTGTACGCGCAGTACGTTTAACATGCTCAAAGTAGCTTGGTAACGCAATTGACGCAATAATTCCTAATATTGCGACGGTGATCATCAGCTCAATTAACGTAAATCCTAGTTGTTTAATTGTTGTCATTTACTTCTCGCTTATAAATAAAGGTTTGTTGTGTTTTAAAACCAAAACCAATTGGCACAGCATCATTAACTAACTTGATATTGCCATCTTTATCAAATGAAATACCAGGCCCAAGAATCTCTTTTGGGATGAATGGGTTCTGTGCACTAAGATCATTACTATCTGTGGCTTTTATCCCTGGCCCTATCATTAAAAACTGACTGATAGTTTGTTTCTTCGTCCCTGTCGGATCATCTGGGTTGTCTGGGTTGTCTGGGTTGTCTGGGTTGTCTGGGTTGTCATCATCATCACAATTACTTGTATCGACACAAACTTCGACACTACCAAAATAAAGTTGCGGCGTATCTGGTACATCATTGCTGGTCACAAAACTTAGTTGATCATATACTTTGGTACCATAGTGTAAATGAAACGCATATAAAGAACCTGACCCACCGGTTAGTGAACACTGATTTACAGTTTCAGTAGCTGATGCTGGTGTATAGCTTGTGAAATAAGCGACGCCTCCAACAACAGTGGCCGCTGCAAGCGATTTTTCACCATTTGCTGGTAAGTCGTAATACCAACCACTCTCACGGCTTAATTCAATTTCTTTTTTAGTAAACTCATCAATATCATCCAGCGTATTACCAAAAGGATCCTCATTTACATTCATTAAATCATCCACTGTAATAGTTGCAGGTATATCAGTGCCTTTAAATGACTTAGTTAAGGTATTTGTATCTCGCACCATATACAGTTGATCAAGTGTTGTTGTGCCTACTGGGTTTGAACGGTTTCCGCTACCAAGTAACACTGCATCAAAAGGGGTATCTTTTCGTGTAACAATATTTGTCCCATTAACCCGTGTATTCGTCACTTTACTATACATAGTACGAGCAACCATTGGTTTATAGAAGAAGCGTCTATCTAACGCGTTAGTTAAACCACTTAACTTAGCCAATTCAAAATGAGTCCAATCACTTTTTGTATCGCTTGGCATATCGACACGCCAAACACTGCCACCTGTATCTGCCGCATAAATACGATCAACATAGCCATCATAATCAGAATCAAGGGTAGTGACAGTTGCTGCAATACTATTTTTACCTTTAAAACCTTTTGTTGGCGTTAATTCCCACAATAAATTACCATTCGATGCGTTAACGATATAAATACCACGACCCTTGCTATCTTCACCAAGTATGACTGTATCTTTATTAGTGTCATAGCCTGCACCAAATATAAGCACAGGATCATTACCAAAAGCTTTCACAAAAGAGACTGTTGGTGCCGACCATGTTTGCGCTAATTCCTTAAAATCACCACTTCCACCTTGAATTATCCACTTTAAGCTCGGTGCATTAGGGTTAGTAATGTCTAAGCCATAATAGTTATTACCACCTCGACGCATCCCAAAGAATGCCCATACGCGATCACTGCCATTGACAACACCATCACGATTCGCGTCATCAAAATAAATTGTGATTGGACCATCAATACCATACTTTTTAGTATCGGCTTGATTTTTACGAATTGGATCAATAATTTTATAAACACTACTAGGTATAAATGCCCAACTTTCACTTACGGTACTGCCAGCATCTTTAAACATGTGTAAGAAGCCAGCATTTGTACCTATTAAAATACGCACATCATCGTTACCGTAATCGATTGTGACAGGCTTTGAGTGCAATGGATCACCAAAAATATCTACCCGCTGATCACTTGATGAAGAGTCATTGTCTTCATTATCAACATCAATACCACGAGCCCAATCAATGGTGCTTTGAAGCTCATTTTGACTCACCCCAAATGCACTTGCCGCATTGGCATCACTGCCGTAAGCTGCTGACACCTTTGCCTTAGTGAATTCAACAAGACCACCGGTTCCTGCATCAGTAAGTAGCTTTCGACCACTGTTTGCAGTGGTTGAGAGCATTAAATTTACGCCGCCATTTTCTACCGAGTTACCATCTGGGCTAGCCGTTGTTGGTAACCAAAATGTGCGAGCATCTTTATCTATTAGACCATCTGAATTCAACGCTTGCTTATCTGCTGAATCCACAATTTGTGTGCCAGAAACTTTAAGCTTTTTTAGATTTCCGCGCCAACGCGCTCCACCATCCGGGTAAAACATCGCGTAATATATAGAGTCGCGACTTCGAGTTTGATCAACGTTATTACTGGCAACTGATGGAGAAGTAAACGTATCGTTCACTTCCCTAATACGTGTGATGGTATTTTTTAGTGCTTCCGAGAGTTGCTCAGCAGTATCAGCATGCAGATATTGCCCACCACCATATGTCGCTGCTTGAGCCAATAGATTCTTTCCTGAATCACTCATTCCTGTACCAAAGCCAATTGGGAAGATCCGACCAAACTCACGAATTTCGGTCGTTTTAGTGTATAAGTCAACTTCAATATCTTTTGTACCGCTAATCACTTTTGCAAGTACAGTTAAGTAACTGTTGCTGACCACTGGGGGATCGTCTTTAAAGTAATCATTATGCAAATTTTTAATACTATTATTGCGGTTTGTGTCATTACTTGGATCACCATCAGTCATCAAAATAATATTGACACTGTTATCACAACGTAATGGCTCTCCGCTTATAGGTGCAAAAAGTGATTTATACACTCCATTACTATCAGCGGTTTTATCACGGCTGTTAATATTTTTAGCGTAATCAACATTCTTTCCTGAAATATATAAATACGCTTCCCACAGCGTTTCAGTTAGAGGCGTTGCACCACTGGCGGGTAGTGCCGCTATTTCATCAAGCAGAGTTTTTTTGGTTGAGCCAACCTTGGCTAAAATATACCCACCATCACTGCCATTAAAACGCATTAAACCAAATTCAATATCATCATTGTCGCTAACTAATTGAGTAATCGCATTTCTAGCAACATTTAAACGGCTATCTTGGCAATTAGCAACATATCCAACACCTGGTCTCCAACGGTAGCATTGTTTAGTTAAACTATAATTAGGTTTACTTTCAAAACAGTCAGCTTCGTAAGCGTAGCCTCTGTTATCAGCCTGGTAACACTGCCCACCATCGGTCACATCCCACGCCATGCTTCCAGAGGTATCAAAAACGAATAAAACGCGAGGTTTTTCTTCAATTTCAACATTATGGTTTACATATAACTCGATATCTTCAGCATGACTAAAGTTGCTCGTGCATGCCAAAATGGCAAATAACGATTTTATAACTAGGTATTTAACTTTCATAATTCATCTCGCTTAGCCGCCAGTGTTAAGGCTTGCCATTTGCTGAGCAATCCCAGTGGTAACTGTTAATGTATGCTTACTTTTAGAGCCATAGGTAATCGTTGAATTGATTTGCACCATATTGCAAGAAACGCCTGCGGTATACTTGTAGTCTCGTGGGCAGGGCAAATCGAGCGCGCCATCATTAAGATTACTTAATTCACTTTCTGTATCACCTATCGTGGTCAAGGCAATTGTTCCGTCAGGTAACTGAGCTTGGGTGTAAAGTAATTTACTTGCTCCATCTGCTGCAGCCTCTGTCGCAATTACCTTTTGTACATTGCCCATCAAGATATTTTCGGCTTCTTCACGTTCAAACGCTGCATTGGTAATTTTAATATCCACACTTGCACTGCTCATTAACGTTACTGCTATTCCTGTAACTGCCACCACCATAATTAATGCAACAATTAAGACTACGCCTTGTTGCTTTGAGGCTAATTTTAAATACGCCATTGACTAGCCCCTATGTTATTTAAGCGGATCGTGGTGGTAAATAATGCGCGACGAAATTGATCATTAAACTCTAAAACACGTTGGTTGGCATCTTCACCTAATGTATATGTTTGATTCAGTTGATTTAAACTCGCATCAGGCTGCAGTGCCCGCACTAAAATAAACACTTGTACGGTTAAGATACCACGGCGATCTTCCCAATTAGCCGCGGTCATACTATTTACATCTCTATATGTATCCACTCGAGCGTCGGCATTAGTATCTAAACCGAATAAAAAGCGCATATTCTCGACTCCTTCCATTATAGTCTCTGTGACCATTCCTCCATTTGGGGTCAGTCGTTTGCGTCTCAAAACGGGAATTGTTAAATCTCTGCCGTTTAACTGGTAAGTTTGTTCGTCGATGTAATAGGCATGGTGACGATATCTCCAAACAGTCGCATTTGGATTATCTGGATTTGCAGGGCCTCGTGTAAATTCTCCCCACTCTTGCTCTGCAATAAAATAATAATTATCATTATTATTGTTATTACCTGCTGGGTCTATTTCCAACCCTTCTAAAAATTTAATCTGTAGAATATCTGAATTTTCGTTTGAATTAGGGATGCAGTTTAATTGCGATCCCCCCGTTGATTCGATTGCATACACTAAACGGAAGTTACTGTTTACTGTATTATCTGGGAAGCTATTATTATTAAGCCCTTGTGTACAATCTCCGGCTGGATTACCCGCACTTTTAGCAATCACAGTATTATCAACTGAAAATGAATCTTCGTAAAACGTACCCCAAAAACCTATTTGTTCTATATCACGCTGCATAATACTCAAAGCTAAGCGGCCAGTTTCTTGTAGCTCACCAATCGTCATAGTGTCACGTGTTGTTACTTTCATACTAATGTAAGTGAACATCACCCCACCTAGCACAAGTCCACCGATAAACAATGCCACCATCATCTCAACTAAAGTAAAGCCTTGCTGTTTCATTTCACGAGGTCCTTAGATACAAAAAGCTATTTAATACGACTACCCTGCGCTTATTATTTGCCGCACCGCACTTTATAGCTGCTGTATCGCCAATAGCGGTAAACTCTTGACGTCCTTCCCAGCTGATCACCACTTGGAGGGTGTATGCGTTACTACCACTTGCGGCATCGCGTTGATTATTGATACACACAGTTGCATCATCCAAAGCTCCCGTATTTTCACGTGCCTGAATTGCACGGATCCATTGCTGGCGATCGAGTGCAGCAATTTGCCCTGAGTTACAAGTGTTGGTATAGCAAGTTCGAGACTGTTGCAGCGGCGTATCACTGTTAAATGTGCCATTGTATTGAGTGATCACCCCTACTCTGTCATTGGCACGCATTCGCTGGATCATATCATTACCTAGGGCCACAGCAGCAGCGCGCTGCATAGAATCAAAGCTGGCCTGTTTTGCTTTTGCTTGTAATGCTACTGCACCGAGTAAGCCAAAGCTTAGGATCACAAACGCGATTAATACCTCAACTAAGGTAAAGCCTCGTTGTGATGACGAATTGGTGACTCTCATAACACACCTAATATAAAACAATCTGACTATAAGCATATGCGAACACTGTGTATATACAACAATGCTAAGGATGAACGGTTATATTTGTTGATGAATGGTTAACTAGCTTTAGAGATGATCTTTAACGGTTTTATAAGCTCGTCGGCTTACCGGTAATAAGCAGCTACAGTCGCTTAGTGCAACCACATGGCTGCCATCACCCGCTTTTTTTAACGCAACTAAGCGCGATTTATTAATTAATATTTTACGATGGATGCGTAATAACTGGGTGGGATATTCTTGCTCAAGTTGCTTTAAGCTTTGATCAAGCAGTGCTTCGCCGTGAGTGAATATCAAACGCGTGTATTTATCTTCCGCTATCACATAACATACCTCTGCTAACGCCACACTTCTGGTCACGCCTGCAAGTTGATAACTGATTGCCGCTGGACGTTGCTTTTGTAGATGGGCGCGCGTTAAACGGCCTAGTTGATCTATTGCTTTTGCTAAATTTTGCTCCGTCACAGGTTTTACTAAATAACCCGCAGCACTGAGTTGCAATGCTTCTAAGGCATGCTCAGGATGAGCGGTGACGAAAATAATAGCTGGAGGGACAGACAACTTATTCAATTGTGTTGCAACTTCTAAACCGCTCATAGCAGGCATATCAACATCCAGAAATACAATATCAGGAGCCTGCAGCTTCACTTGTTGCAAAGCCTCGTTGCCATTACTTGCTTGTGCTGCATGGTTATAGTCTGGGTAATGAGCAAGTAATCGCTGTAAGCGAGCACGTGCTAATGGCTCATCATCAACTATGAGTACCTTCATGCTTGCTCCTTGGCATTATTAATAGCCAGGGGCAGCACTAACTTGACCCGAAAAATATCACCTCGTGTTGTCATTGTCAGCTTTGCATGACCTTGATAATAAAGATCTAACCGCTGGCGAATATTATTCAGTGCCATACCATTTCCTGAGCGTTTTTGCTGCTGCGACGAGATTGGGTTTTCAACTAAAATGACTAACGAGCGTTTACTAATATGTAACTCGACATAAATTATAGCGCCAGTCAATGAAGGCTCAACACCGTGACAAACAGCATTCTCTAGCAGTGGTTGTAATGTTAAGCACGGAATAGTTATCTCTGGCAATTGCTCCGGTAATTGCCAGTTGACTTGTAAACGATCAGCAAACCGCCAACTTTCAAGCGCAATATATTGCTGAGTCAGTGCTATTTCATCACTTAGTGCAGTCTCTTTCCCCACTCGCATTGCCGCTTGAGATAATGCCGCGAGCGCTAAAATCGCTTGCTCTGCAGCTTGAGGATCATAATGTGTAAGCTCCGCTGCGGTATTGAGGCTGTTGTATAAAAAATGCGGACGAATACGTGCCTGTAAGGCATCTAGCTCTGCGCGAGCCAACGCATTAGTTTGCTGGTCTTTTTCAAAATGAATAGTTAAAAATTGAATAAATAATGCGGTGACTAAAAAAGCGACTAATAAGTTTCTTAAAATAAACTGATAAGTATGTTGTTGTGCAATAAAGTCGCCTCCATAGGCCACTAACAATCCGCTGAAAACCGCCGTTGTAAGTAGTAATGAAGCCATTAAAGCACTTAATTGCCAAGGCTGACTCAAGTATGCAAGTGGTTTACGTAGTAAGTAAAGCCAAGTTAGACTAGACAAAAATGTGAGATGTAAAAACAGGCTGATCCCGCCGAGGCGGATCCAAATATCATCCGCAGTTGCAGGAGCGAAAGCTAGTATAGTGGCGATAACTTGCGCAACGACTAAAGTAGCAAGTACGCCGCGTTCTTTAAACAGCGCCGCAAAAAGCAAAGTATTGGTTTGCACCGACTTGCTCATTGCGCGCTCCTTAAAAATGTCCTGTCAGTACGCTAAGGTTAGCGTAGCTCAACGGGTACAGCAAATACGATATTTTCTACTTCGCCTGGGTTTTCAATAACCTGTTTACCGCCTAATTCTTTAAGGCGGTTAATCACTTGTTGTACAAGCACTTCAGGGGCTGATGCACCCGCGGTAACACCAACCGCATTGACATTAGTAAACCATTGATCTTCAACATTACTGGCGTCATCAATTAAGTAAGCAACAGTACCCATTTTATCAGCAAGTTCACGTAACCGATTTGAATTTGAGCTATTTTTAGCACCAACAACTAATAACACATCTACTTTATCAGCTAAGTCACGTACCGCATCTTGGCGATTTTGTGTGGCGTAACAAATATCGTCTTTACGTGGGCCATCAATCGCTGGAAACTTACTTCTTAAGCCATCTATAACATCTGCGGTATCATCTACCGATAATGTAGTTTGGCTACAATAAAATAAGTTATTTGGATTTTTCACGTTTAGTTTGGCAACATCTTCAGGCGTTTCAACTAAATAAATACCACCTTTAGCGTTATCGTATTGCCCCATGGTGCCTTCAACTTCAGGGTGACCATGATGACCAATTAAAATACACTCGATACCTTTACGACTAGCGCGGGTCACTTCCATATGCACTTTAGTGACCAATGGACATGTTGCATCAAATACTTTTAAATCTCGACGCTTAGCTTCACTGCGTACAGCTTGTGACACGCCATGGGCACTAAAAATAACAATGCTGTCGTCTGGCACTTGATCCAATTCTTCAACAAACACCGCACCACGTCTTTTCAAACCATCTACCACGTAGCGGTTATGGACAACTTCATGGCGCACATAGATCGGTTTTTCAAAGATATCTAACGCACGTTCAACGATACTAATCGCGCGGTCGACTCCCGCACAAAAACCGCGCGGATTTGCCAATAAAATTTCCATTAGTTACTTACCTTAGCAATATCGGTAACCTCTAAAATATCAACTTCAAAAGTTAAACGTTGACCTGCAAGCGGATGATTAAAATCGATGGTCACAGACTCCCCCTGCACTTCACGAACAACTCCTGGTAATTCGGTACCATCAGGTTGAGTAAACGCAATAATAGAGCCAATTTTTGCCGGCGTTTCTGGGCCAAACTTACTACGGTCTACATAGTAAATATTATCTGGGTTTGGTTGACCAAAAGCATCTTCAGGCTCAAGTTCAAATGACTTGCTGTCTCCAGACGCTAAACCAAATAAGCATTTTTCAAAGTTAGCCGTTAGACTACCATCACCCATAGTTAATTTTGCAGGCTTATTATGCACTTTGGTTGAATCTGCCGCAGAGCCATCCGATAGCTTAATTGAGAAATGAAAAATAACCTCTGATTTTTCACCTATAACTGCTTGGCTCATGCTTTTTGCTCCTTAGGACTTTCGCCAGTAAAGGCATCAAATAATAATAATGCGGCACCAATACAAATCGCACTGTCGGCAATATTGAACGCAGGAAAATTCCAGCTTTCATAATAAAAGTGTAAAAAGTCAATCACATAACCATGGCTGATACGGTCATATAAATTGCCAATTGCGCCCGCTAATACTAACGAATAAGCACTGCATAAAATTTTATTAGTGGCGGGTAAACGTTTTAGCCACCAGATCAATAATACGCTGATTGAAATAGCAATAACGCTTAAAAACCAACGTTGCCAACCACCCGCTTCACTTAAAAAACTAAAAGCTGCGCCATAGTTATGCACATAGGTTAGATTGAAAAATGGCAATATATCAATTGATTCGCGTAAATTCATGGTTTTAACAACCAGTGTTTTACTGGCAAAGTCTGCTACTAAAAGTAGCAAACTTAACCAAAGCCACACTAAACCACTTTTTTGGGCTAGTTTGCTCACTTCCTACTCCTATGCGAATTGGCGTGTTTCGCCTTCGCCATCTACGTTGCTAACACAACGACCACAAATTTCTGGATGCGCAGGATTTGCACCTACATCATCACAGTAATGCCAACAACGTTCGCACTTTTGTGCATCGGTAGCTGATACGCTGATGTATAAGCCTTCAATTTCAGTTGTTTGAGTTGCATCTGGTTGTGCATCAACAGCTGTAACAGTAACGTTAGATGTTAAGAATACAAAGCGAAGCTCATCACCCAAAGCTGCTAATTTAGCTGCAAGCTCTGCATTGGCAAAAATATTCACATTAGCTTGTAGTGTCGCACCGATCACGTCTTCTTTACGTGCACCTTCTAACACACGGTTTACTTCATCACGCACGTTTAGAATCGTTAACCAATCGTCATTACTAAACTGGCCTTCGCCAACCGCTTTTAAGCCATCATACCAAACTGAAGTAAACACATATTGGTCACGTTCACCTGGCAGTGCTTGCCAAATCTCTTGTGCGGTAAAGCTCATGATTGGCGCCATCCAGCGAGTCATAGCTTCGGCAATATGATATAGAGCTGTTTGACATGAACGACGGGCATGACTATCACTTTTCGCTGTGTATTGACGGTCTTTGATCACATCTAAATAGAATGAACCAAGCTCACCAGTACAGAAATTCATTAGCTTTTGCGTTACTTGGAGCATTTGGTAACTTTCGTAAGCCGCCAAAATTTCATCTTGTAATTGCGCCGCACGGCCAACAATCCAACGATCAAGTTCAACCATGTCATCAATAGCTACTTGGTCAGTTTTAGGATCAAAACCACTTAAGTTAGCGAGTAAGTAACGGCTAGTGTTACGAATACGACGGTAGCGATCCGCAGAACGGTTGAAGATTTCATCTGATACGGTCATTTCTGCAGTGTAATCAGTTGAAGCAACCCACAAGCGTAAAATATCTGCACCGAGTTTATTCATCACATTCTGTGGTGAAATAACGTTACCTAGCGATTTTGACATCTTACGGCCGTTTTCATCAACAGTGAAACCGTGAGTTAGCACTTGACGATATGGTGCATGACCATTAATTGCCACTGACGTCATCATTGATGACATAAACCAACCGCGGTGTTGATCTGAGCCTTCTAAGTATAAATCAGCTGGACCAACTAAATCTTCGCGAGCATCAACCACACAGGCGTGCGTTACACCAGAATCAAACCATACATCTAATGTATCTTGCACTTTCATGTATTGCTGAGCATCAGCTTCACCAAGTAAAGTTGCAGGCTCTAAGTCATACCATGCTTGAATACCGGATTTTTCAACCAGCAGGGCTGCTTTTTCAATCAAAGCTTGAGCATCAGGATGAAGAGCACCGGTGTCTTTATCAACAAACAGTGCAATTGGAACACCCCAAGTACGTTGACGCGAAATACACCAATCTGGGCGACCTTCAACCATGTTTGCTATGCGGCTTTCGCCCCATTCTGGCAACCACTGAGTGTTTTTAATCTCTTTTAATGAATCTTGGCGCAAATTAGCTTGATCCATACTAATGAACCACTGCGGCGTTGCACGGAAAATAATTGGCGTTTTATGACGCCAGCAATGCGGGTAACTGTGCGTTAAGGCATGGTGATGCATAAGCGCATTACGCTCAGTCAGCACATCAACTACACTCGCATTGGCTTTGAATACATGTTGACCTGCAAAAAGCTCAGTGTCAGGTAAATAAACACCATTTGCACCAACCGGGTTAGCCACTTCTAAGCCGTATTGTAGACCTGCCACGAAATCTTCTTGACCGTGGCCAGGTGCTGTATGCACGATACCCGTACCAGAGTCAGTAGTAACATGATCGGCCACAATCACTGGTACATTAAAATCGTAAAATGGATGTGCCACTTGTAAATTTTCAAGTGCTGAACCCGTTACATAACCTAATACGTGAAAGTGCTTAAAGCCGTAGCGATCCATTGCATCTTTAACTAGCTCTGACCCTATAATCAAACGCTGCTGCGCGCCGTCATCATCAACTTGCACTAAGGCATATTCTAGTTCAGCATGCACGGCAACCGCACGGTTAGCTGGCAGTGTCCATGGTGTAGTTGTCCAGATCACTGTACTGACAGTACCTTTACCTTCATGATCGGCTTTTAAATCAAAGGCACTAACAACGGCTGCTTGATCAACAAACTCAAAACGCACATCAATCGCTGGTGATTGCTTATCTTGATATTCAACCTCAGCCTCGGCCAAAGCAGAACCACAATCAGTACACCAATGCACAGGCTTTGCGCCTTTGTGTAAATGGCCTTTTTCGATGATACGTCCAAGCACACGAATTGCGTTTGCTTCGAAGTCAAAATTCATGGTTAAGTAAGGCTTATCCCAATCAGCAAATACGCCTAAACGTTTAAAATCAACTTTTTGGCCTTCAACTTGTTTTTTAGCGTATTCACGACATTTCTCACGGAATTCTGCAGCCGTGACTTTCACGCCTGGCTTACCCACTTTTTTCTCTACCATTAATTCAATCGGTAGACCATGGCAATCCCAACCAGGTACGTAAGGCGCATCAAAATCAGATAAGGTTTTTGATTTAACAATAATATCTTTTAGAATTTTATTTACTGAATGACCTAAATGGATATCGCCGTTCGCATACGGAGGGCCGTCATGCAAAATAAAGGTTTTTTTACCTTTCTTAGCGTTGCGAATTTGACCGTACAGGTCGTCTTCATACCATGTCTTAAGCATTTTTGGCTCACGTTGTGCCAAATTGCCGCGCATTGGAAACGTCGTTTCCGGTAAATTCAAAGTATGCTTGTAGTCGCTCATTAATCCTAGTTTCCGTATCGGCTACCTAATTTAAACCAAAACACTGTTTAGCGGCAGCAACATCAGTTGCTATTTGTGCCGTCAATTGTGTTAATGTCTCGAATTTTTTCTCATCGCGAAGCTTTTTAATTAACTCCACGTGCATAAACTGTCCATAAATATCTTGCGCAAAGTCGAACAGATGAACTTCTAATAATGCGCGTGTTCCATTAAATGTGGGTTTGTTGCCAATATTTGCAACCCCATACACTGTTTTATCGTTTAACGTTACTTGTACCGCAAACACCCCATTTACAGGGCATACTTGCCGCTTTAACGCAATATTTGCAGTCCTAAACCCTAATTCACGACCGCGTTTCCAGCCATGAATCACTCGCCCTGATATTGCGTAATCATGACCTAGCATCGCTTTGGCTTGCGCTAACTGACCTTCAGCTAATGCTTGGCGGATCAAGGTGCTGCTTACTCTAGCATTTAATTGCCGAAAACTCGCGGTGCTTTTTACATCCATATGAGCCGCGAGGCCCATTTTTTTTAGTAAATTAAAGTCACCTTGACGTCTTTTACCAAAGCGAAAATCATCACCTACGGTTAGCGCTTTGACACCCAACTTGTTGATCAGTATCTCTGTTACAAATTGCTCTGCTTCCATATTGGCAAATTGCTGATTAAAACTAATACAAATTACCCGTTCAACGCCTAACTTTGCTAACAGACCTAGCTTATCGCGTAACCGCGTTAATCGAGCTGGCGCATTATCTTTGGCAAAAAACTCTTGTGGCTGAGGCTCAAATAACATTACCGTACTCGGTAAGTTATATTTTTTAGCGTCATTGAGTAATCCATTGAGTACTTCACCATGACCTAAGTGCACACCATCAAAATTACCAATGGTCAACACACAACCATAATGCTGTGTGCGAATATTGTGGATACCTCTAATTAACTCCATGCCACCTAATGCCTTTGTAAGCGTTATGTACCGAGTAAAATTTCACTTGGGTTACAGAATCACCGATTATACCCAAACCACCTCAAGATGCGAGTTTCAGTTGATTTTTTTAGTCTGATTGAGCACTAACAACGTTTTTTATGGTATTTAGTCTTACCCCGAGTAAAAACAACACTAAAAAGTACACCCCCCCTGCCAGAGCGAGTAAACCTATCAATAAAACAACTTGCTCACTAAAATGCCACTGACGCCATAAAAACTGTGTCGCAGCGTACCAAACTACAACCCCCATCAATAAAGCGGCGAGCAAACATTTGCAGGTAAACAATAAACTAAAACGCGAAAACTGATAAACCTGCTCTTTGCTTAATTGACGATAAAGCAGATACGCATTACAACTGGCCGACATTGAAGTCGCAAGCGCCAATCCTAAGTAACCTATAAACGGTGCTAACATAATATTAAAAACCATGTTCAACACCAGCGTAATAATGCCAATACGCACCGGAGTTTTAGTGTCTTGACGTGCATAAAATCCCGGCGCTAAAACTTTGATCAACATAAAACTGACAAGCCCAACAGAGTAAGCCATCACCCCTAAACTCACGGCCTGAACATGATCGACATCACCTTGACTAAACGCGCCATGATCAAATAATACAGAGATGATTAACGGGCTAATGATCATCAAACCAATCATCGCAGGTAAGCCTAAAAAGATCACAAACCGCACTCCCCAGTCTAAGGTGTGCTGAAAATCGCTGCTTTTTTCGCTGCTATGTAATTTAGATAGCGCAGGTAAAATAACCGTCGCGATACCAATGCCAAATAACCCCAGTGGAAATTCGATTAGGCGGTCAGAATAATATAACCAAGCAATTGACCCTGTCATTAACAATGACGCAATCATGGTATCAAGCAGTAGATTAATTTGACTAATAGATACCCCAAACAACGCCGGTAACATTAACTTACGGACTTTTTTTACATTTTCGTCCTGCCAGGCCCAACGTGGTTTACTGAGCATTTTCGCTCGGTACAGAAACGGCAATTGAAACAATAACTGCACCACTCCACCGACAAACACACCAATAGCTAGCGAATAAGCACCAACCGAGAATTTATCGTGTAATAAGATTGCACAGGCAATAATCGAAATATTCAACAGCACTGGCGTAAAGGCCGCAACAGCAAAACGATTATAAACATTCATCACCGCGCCACTGAGTGCAACAAGACTTACAAAAAATAAATAAGGGAACGTTAGCTTAAGTAAACTACTGGCTAATACAAATTTTTCACCGTCTGGGCCACCTTGCCACCACTCAATAAACCACCCAGTACCAAATAGTGCTGCAATAATTGGCGATGCAATTACACCGATTATAGTTACAACCAATAAAATAGTACCAAGTGTGCCAGCGGCTTGAGCAACAAACAGCCTGACTTTGTCGTCTCCTTGTTGCTGTTTGATTTCCGACAAAACGGGCACAAATGCTTGCGCAAATGCCCCTTCAGCAAATAAGCGGCGTAAAAAGTTGGGAATGCGATTAGCAAATAAAAAAACGTCGGCGGCAGCACCTGCGCCAAGTAAATTTGCGACAACAGCATCTCGCACTAATCCTAAAACACGCGATATCATTGTCATTGCACTTACAATCATACCGGAACGAAATAATCCTTTTGCCACACTAAACCTGCTTTAAAACCAACGATAAAACCAATTATGCCACAGTCTTTTTTATAAATCGCTCTAAAGCACTAGGCTGAACTCACCGCCTTTGTTACAATAGCGGTATTAACTGTGCTAGAGCGGCAAATTGATGTTCGTTATATAGGAGCAGTTTTTCTTGGTATGTCAAATTTTTATTGACATTCACGATTAAAAAAGGCATATTCCACGGCCTTTAAATTAAGCTTATTTTAAGATTGTTAGGAGCAAACCTTGGCTAACATCAAGTCTGCAAAAAAACGCGCTATCACTAGCGAAAAAAACCGTCAGCATAACGCAAGCCGTCGTTCAATGATGCGTACATACTTCAAAAAAGTAGTTGTTGCTATTGAAGCGGGCGACAAGGAAGCTGCACAGCAAGCTTTCGCAGTTGCTACACCTATTTTAGACCGTTATGCAACTAAAGGTCTAATTCACAAAAACAAAGCAGCTCGTCATAAGAGCCGCATAGCAGCTAAGATCAAAGCGCTATAATTTGTTTTTGCTAGAATATAAAAAACCGGTCTTGACCGGTTTTTTTATATCTATCATTTAACGCTTAAAATTATTTAAACACTGTTGTTGCGTTAAACAACGTCTAATTCTGGATAAAACTTTTTCAACATTGCCGCTATTTTCTTCGGTGTAAATGGTTTTACCACAAATCCTTTAGCCCCTTTATCGATTGCATCTTTAACATTCTCAACCGTTGAGTGAGCCGATACCATAACGACATTAGTTTGTGGGTTTATTTCATTGATCTGCGCGATAATCTCTTTACCATCACCGTCTGGCAACTCAATATCTAAAAAAATAATATTATAATCGGCCGCTTGGCAAGCACTTATACATTGCGCAGCTGTCGACGCTTCTCTAACATTTTCAATACCTAAGTGCATTAATGTTTGATGGAGAAAGCTGCGCACTGTTCCCACATCATCCACTATTAAAATTGAAAGCTGCGTATTCATTGTTGATCCCCGTAGGTTATGAACTAGGTTTAAGTTATTATGCTTAATAACTTTTCTAATTTAATAATCTCATTATAGAGAGCTCTGCTTAAAAGGCCAGATTTGCTTTATGTCAAATAATATAAAAAAACAATCCTTGCTAGGAAAAACGCCTCAACGAAAAAAACCAACGGCACCAACTAACAAGCGAAAAGCGCCTGCTCAGGCAAACGTCACGCAAGCACAAACACAAACTGCTAGTAGTGAATTAGCTGAAACAAAAAAAAGCCGCACAGGCATTATTGTAGCGGGTGTTATTGTGTTTGCTATTTTAGTTATCCCCAAACCACAGTTATTAACCTATGAAAAATTAGGATTAGTAACGCAAAGTGTATATTGGCCGGGACTGTTTGGTTATGGCGCCATGTTATTTGACTCAAATTTGCAGCCAAATGCCGATTTAGCGCGTAATAGCCTTTATTTATGTCAAAACAATAAGCAACCAGATACTTGTCAAAAATATCGAGTAACCGAACAAGCCGGCTTTTTTTCTGCATTACAAAAATTAATTTTGGATTAAAAAAACTAATCTGAAAATATAAAATTACTTGGTTGAAAGGTGCGCAAAATATCAACATAATGGCGCTCCTTTTTTCAACACTTGAACAACGATACAACCATGCTAAACGAGCTAGATTGGCTTTTAAATATTATCCTGTTAGCCCTAGGATTAGGGGCGTTTTTTATCAATCAATTAACAATACTGCGTGTAGCGGCGATCAGCGCCTGTGCTTTACTGTTTTTGTCATTTAGCTTGGATTTAATGTCGTCGAGTGTTATTTCAAACATGAGTTTAGTGTTGATAAACACGTTTTACTTGTTCAAGGTTTATACCTTTGGGCAATTAAATGTGCCGCAAAATTAATATCTCTCCCTAGATAATTTTATGTACCCTACCGGGCTTTGCTCGGTAGGGTATTTTTTTGCGCGAATAGAACTTGGGCAGCAAAATGAACTAAGTTAAAATCATCGGCGTATTATGCTACTTTGGGTATCACTATGCCTTTAACTGACTCTGATTTATTTTTAACGTCTATGGAAGACGTTGCTCGCCTAGATCACGATACGATCGAACCATCACAACACTTAACTGGCCCCTCTTTAGCCCAGCAACAAAAACGCAAAGCCGCAGAATTAAATTTAAACATCGATGAAAATTATCTACGTAGTGAATTAGTCGAGCTATTAGAGCCTAATGCACTATTGAGTTATAAAAATGCGGGAGTGCAAGATGCTGTATTTAAAAATCTTCGATTAGCTAAGTATCAGCTTGATGCGACACTTGACTTACATGGCCAAACACTAAAAAACGCACGCCAAGCCTTATTTGAATTTATAACTGATTGCCAAAAAAGTAATATTCGTGTGGTAGTGATCCGCCACGGCACTGGTATCAAAAACAAAAAGACCCCTGGGGTGTTAAAAAGTTATACCAATAAATGGCTACAAGAAATTGACTGCGTATTAGCCTTTCATAGTGCACTTAGGCATCATGGTGGCAGTGGTGCAAGCTATGTGTTAATTAAAAAAAGTGATGAGAAGAAGAGTGAGAACCGGGAGCGTCATAGTAAACGCTAACCCGGCTTCGTTATCAATTGTTGGTTCTATTTATTCTGTTTGGCTTTGTAAAACGGGGGCTTGTTCACTTGCATTAGCTTGATTAAACCATGCAGACACACCCATTAAGACCACTGAAATAACGATAATACTAAATTTAACGCCTGTTTGATGCTGTTTCATTGTACACCTTATTATTATTGTTAGTGTTTTTTGAGTTAACTAGACTAACTAAAATTACAGATGTTAACAAGATGTACTACGCTATTGTCGCTGAACTTTTAATAACCTTTTGTTCTATCAACCTGATTATTTAATTTAAGGCCTGTTTTCATACGTTGTACATTATTAGCAATCTGCTGCGTTACAGTTTCCAGATCAGACAATGCCGCGCAATGGGGAGTCATTGTAACCGCTGAATGATGCCAAAAAGGATGCTCTGCAGCTAATGGCTCTTGTGCAAAAACATCCAATGTTGCTCCTCTTATAATTTGATTATCTAATGCCCAAAGTAAATCGTCTGCAACGACGTGCTGGCCTCGCGCTACATTGATGAGCACGGCATGACTTGGTAGCTGCATTAATAAGTTGCGATTAATAAAACCCATCGTTTGCGTGGTTAGTGGTAATAAACACACGAGATAATCAGCCTGTGCTAACAAACTCGGTAACTCACTTACTTGATGAATGCAATTTACTTCGGGTATATTTTTAGGGCTTTGTGAAAATACACTTACGGTAAAATTATTAGCCAGTAAACGTTTAGCGCAGCTTTGTCCTAACTCACCAAAACCTAAAATCACAACATGATTATGACTATAAGCGCGTTTTGGCAGCCATTGTCGTTGTTGTTGCTTAATCACATAGTCTTTAAGCCTTAACTTATGCGCTAAAATATGGGTAAGCACATACTCTGCCATATCATGAGCTAAATTTTCATCAACGATGCGTGTCACAATGACATTGTCAGGGAGTAAGTTTAAATCAATGCTATCGACCCCTGCGCCAAATGAAGAAACTACTTTTAAATTCGGTAGTTGTGCCCACATATCTGCAGGTGCCAGCCAAGCAAGCACAAATTCAACATCCTCTAAGTTATCACAGTCTGGCCACTGTGAAATTTTTACACTTGGTAATTTAGTCGCTAACGCAGTAATAATTTTACTGCAATCACGTCCACTAATCGCAACGAGTACGCTCATGTTATGCCTATAGAGTTGTTGATTTGCAAAGAGTATAACCTTTGTTAAAACATTTAATCTAATCGAATTACTGCTCGGCTCTTTAAAAAGTCACACAACTGCAACCTAATTGTCATAGCAAGCTTTTACTCTGGCGATATATTGATCACCATATGCAAACGAGGTAATTATGATCAGTGTTGATAAAGTAATCGCAGCAAATCTACCACAATTAGAAAACTCACCTAAAGTAAAAAGTTTAGTTAAAAAAGGGTTAGGCTATTTACTTCACGAACAAGAATTTGTTGCATTTGGTGATGCCTACCCGCACTTACAAGGCATTGAGTTTGTTGAGCAAGTATTGGATGAATTAGATTTTGATACTCGCTACAAGCCAAAGCAGATTGAGAATATTCCTAGCGAAGGTAAGTTAGTTATTGTTGCTAACCACCCTATTGGCTCTTTAGATGCACTGGCATTAATTAAAGTATTATCAAGTGTTCGTAAGGATTTAAAGGTCGTTGCCAATCGCATGTTAATGTCAGTTACGCCAATGCACTCATTATTACTGCCGGTCGATAATTTATCGGGTGACAGTAAAAAGCAAGAACTCAATAATATCCACCAGCACCTTAAAGAAGCTGGGGCCATTCTCATTTTCCCAGCAGGTGAAGTGTCGCGTTTAAGCCCTACCGGAATTAAAGATTGCAAGTGGAATAGTGGTTTTTTACGGATCGCAAAAAAAGCCAATGCGCCGATTTTACCGATTTTTATTAAAGCCAAAAATAGCCCACTTTTTTATGGCACATCGATGATTTACAAGCCTTTAGCGAGTTTATTACTGGTTAAAGAAATGTTTAAACAACGACAAAAATCATTAGAGTTTGAAATAGGCGCATCGATACCCCCAGAGTCTTATTTAATTGAAAACCTCAAAGACAAAGAAGTAGTCAATCTGATCCGTAAGCAGCTTTATGCACTTACCTCAAAGAAAACCTTACCGCTTAAAACACAAGCACCCATCGCTTCCTCAGAATGCCGCAAGGAACTAAAAAAAGCCATCGAACAATGTGAGCTATTAGGCACAACTCAAGACGGCATGCAGATATACCTTTATCAATATCAAGGCAGCTCAGCGATTTTCAGAGAGCTTGGCCGGTTACGAGAGATTTCGTTTCGCACTGTTGGTGAAGGCAGTGGTAAGCGTCGTGATATTGATAAGTACGATATGGATTATCAGCACTTGGTTTTATGGGACGGCTCACAACTTGAATTGGTTGGCGCATACCGACTTGCTTGTGCTCAAGCTATTATTGATAAACACGGCCGCAAAGGTTTATATACTGATAGCTTATTTTCTTACAGTGATGCAATGACTCCTTACTTTGCTGCAGGTATTGAACTGGGTCGCAGCTTTGTACAACCTAAATACTGGGGTCGTAAAAGTCTTGATTATTTATGGTATGGGATTGGCGCGTTTGTGAAAAATTATCCTCAGTATCGCTACCTCTATGGCGCAGTCAGTGTCTCTAACGCGTTGCCAGAACCAGCCAAAGCCATGTTAGTTCATTATTATCAGCATTATTACGGCGCTAAGCAGGTTATAGCTACACCTAATAATGAGTTCAAACTCACAGAGCAGCAACTCATACAGTGCGCAAATCTATTTAGCGGTGATGATGTCAAAGAAGACTTTGTTGAGCTCAAACATGTGCTCGCAAACATGGGTGCCCAAGTACCCACTTTATTTAAACAATACACCGAACTATGTGAGCCTGGCGGCGTACAGTTTTTAAGTTTTAGTGTTGATCCTGATTTCAATAATTGTATTGATGGCTTAGTGCTTGTTGATCTTGAAAAAGTAAAAGCAGGCAAAGCAAAAAGATATTTAGGAAAGAACTAAGAACGCAAAGGTGTATAAAATAACAGCGACCAGCCATCTAGCTTATTTACTAAACCTACTTTTGATCCGTAACGTGAATTTGCGCTCGCAGTATGCTATCAAAAGTAGTTTTTATGTGCAGATATGATAAAGTGGTTGTACACAAATTGTTGACAGAACAGCTATGAAAAGGTCCCTGCTATTTTTAGCTTTTATCATTATTTTTTCGGTAGTTAGCATTCAATTATTGGTGATACCTCATTTTGAAAGTAACGTCAGGTACCCTACTGAAAAATGGGCTTTAGAGTTTTTAACATCAGGCTCTACGGATCTTCTTGCACAACAATTACAATCCATACCTAAACACCAGAGAATGGCCTACTTACAAAACATACAAGCTAATTTTGGCTTTGAACTTACTTTACAAGACTATCAACAAAGTGATTTTTCAAGTGAGCAACAATCTTGGCTCGCAGAGGATAAAATTTGGGGTGATCCGCAAACAGATTTAGCATATCGAAAAATAGATGACGAACAGCTATTAGTAATTGTAAAACCCAATACGGTTCCTAAGCATCTGATCAACGAAGCGCAACGTTGGATGATGGGCTCTTTTTACCTACTGAATAATATGCTGATGCAACACCCACAGCAGAGCTGGCCGTCGATAATTGATTCGCTCAGTGATGATTTTACATATCCCGTTGCACTGATGACATTGAGTGAGTTAACTTACACAGAGCAACAAATAGCCCAATTAAAAACAGGAGCTATTGTGACCATATCAACTGCGGATTCTGATTTTATTGGCTATCCCGCCGACATTGCCGTACAGCGCATCAAAAATAGCGATAAAGTAATTGTACTTGGCCCTTTTAGCCCTCAACTAAAGGGCAAAGTGGTGTACATGTTAAGTATCTTTTATTTTATATTCGGCTTTTTTCTGCTTATACCAATTATAATATGGTTAATTCCTGGCTGGCGCTCTATGTTATCGCTCAATAAAGTGGCGATATTACTTGGACAAGGTAAATTTGATGCTCGCGCTAAGCTAATTCGTTTTAGCCATCTAAACCACTTGTCCAAAACGTTTAATACCATGGCCGAAAAAATACAACGCCTTATCTCTTCTCATAAAACTCTGATCAATGCTGTATCACATGAATTGCGAACTCCCATCGCACGCATTGAATTCAATGTTGAATTACTTAGAAATAGTACAACCAATGACTATCAACTAGGGCAACTAGAGCGGATTGAATTATCTTTGAATGAACTAAATTCATTAGTGTCAGAAATGCTTACACATGCTCGATTTGAGCGCGAAATACCCACTCTTACATTTGCAACCGTTGAACTTAATCATTGGATAAAACAAGAGTTAATCTGTTGGCAAGAAGCCAACCCTGATACTGAGATTGTTTTACTTGAACAAGGCGCTTGCCATGCAATGATTGATAAGTTTTATATGAGCCGTGCATTAAGTAATTTAATGCGCAATGCCATAGCGTATGGAAGAAACCATATTCAAGTAAGCTATGAACAAACCGCAAAAGGCTGGCTGATTTGTGTTGCTGATAACGGTGATGGTATTCCTTTACCCTGTGCTGAGAAGGTATTTGAACCATTCTATCGAGAAGATCAAAGTCGTAATTTGCAAGTCGGTGGAACCGGACTAGGCCTTGCAATCGTTAAACAAATTTTAGGCTGGCATGAAGGAACCGCGAGTGTTGAGCCATCCAGCTTAGGTGGTGCATGTTTCATACTAAATTGGCCAGCCAAACGCACACATCGATAATCCACATAGAGAACAAGAAATGAAAACAAAGATTTTAGTGGTAGAAGATGATTTACCGCTTGCTGAGTCAATTCAAGAGTATTTAACGATTGAAGGCTATCAGGTTGAAATAGAATCAAATGGCGAGCATGCGGTCTCCCGTATTCTTCAGTGGCAGCCAGCTCTGGTGCTGCTTGACGTTATGTTACCGAACAAGGATGGCTTAACGGTATGCCGCGAAGTAAGGCAGTCATACAGCGGCTATATTTTGATGTTTACTGCACGAGAAGAAGAAATTGATCAGGTTGTAGGGCTTGAAATTGGTGCCGACGATTATTTATTAAAGCCGGTGAAACCTCGCTTACTACTGGCAAAAATTAAAGCTTTTTTAAGACGTGGACATCCCACAGATCCACTCGCCATAAAGCCACAAACGAAAGAGTCTATAACGTTTGGGCAATTAATCATTAATACGCACAACCGAACTGTCTCTTTAGCAACGCAACATATCCAGCTCACAGACGGCGAATATGACGTACTGCTACTGCTTGCTAAAAATGCAGGAGTTATTCTGTCACGTAGTGACATTGTTGAAAAAATAAAAGGTTATCACTATGATGGAATTGAACGTGGTGTTGATAATCATATTAGCCAGTTACGCAAGAAGCTCGGTGATAATGCGCGTAACCCAATAAAAATTAAGACTATCCGTTCCAAAGGCTACTTATTTGTAGTTAGTGCGTGGTAGTTCTAGGTGGATATGGCGCTATATCTCCAACATGGGAGTAGCGCCTTTGAGAGACTTGAACTGTGGATAATACATCTATCTCAGCAACTATTTCACACTAACCAGAGGAGTTTTAATCTAAAGTTATTCTTCAGCCATTACTCGTTTACCATTACTATCGACAACTAATAAATATGAAGCGCCAAAATTACCCGCACATAAATCGATAGCCTGATTGGCAACTTTTAGGCCATTAGCACAATTACTCACCGCTAAGAACGCTGTGACACTGCCCTTTTTTGTAGTTAATACTTTTTTATCATCAATTGACACATCATACTCGCCGTTGGCAAATAAACGCACATTAAATACATCTGCAGTATTGTTTTGTTTTTTATCAATGACAGACAAAGCCCGCTTACCTGAAGATTGCCAAGCAATTACCCATAAATCGTCGTTATTACTCAAAGTTGTATTTATGCGTTCCTCTTTATTCGCATTGATACTATCTTTAACTCCCAAGTTAATCATGTTATTGATTACTTTATAACTGTAGTTATAGCGACTACCCACAGCATTGGCCTCTACATCGCCCGCAGCGATGTTATCACTATCGAATAAACCACTGTAGCCGGTGCTAATACTCCTTTTTTTGACATGAAAGTCAGCCATATAATCCAATGAATTTATGAAAGACATATTTGCTTGATGGGTTAATTTATCATCTAATTCATCCGTGCTTTCACCACATCCACTTAAAGCAGCTGCCACACCAAACAACAGTGCAATACTAAATCCTTTATTACTGGTGCTCATAACAATCTCCATAATGTTTAATTTTATCAACGCTAAAAACCGCACTAAACGCTGTTATTACTTTAATAATTTTTTATTAATCAATTACTAAGTATTTTATTTCGAATAGCGAAATTTACTGAAAAAATGTTAGCATATCCTTTACGAGACATCTCTCAGCGCTTGTCGGACATTGTCAGAAATTGTCTGTTTATAATGAACAGTTTAATGATGGCCTTGCGTTATAGTCAGCTGATACGGCTAAATACCTGCTCTAAAAGCTGTGTATATATTTTCTCAATTTTTAGTAAGTCATTAATAGGCACATGCTCGTTAACTTGGTGGATGGTATTATTTCGTACCCCGCATTCAATCACTTGGGTGTAGTCATTGGCAAAAAACCGCCCATCAGAAGTTCCGCCACTGGTACTTAATAAAGGATAACTGCCTGTCACATTAAAAATAGCTTGTTCAACTTGAGTCAATAAACAGCGACGCGTTTGATGACTCGTATAAAAAGGCTCACACGGACGCTCCCATTCCACACTCAGCAAAGCTTGTAAATCGTCTAACGCGAATTGAATCTCATTTTTTATATCACTGCTTTTATAACCATGGCTATAACGAATATTAAATGTCATTTCACATCGTGCTGGCACCATATTATCGACCACATTTGCAATATTAATCCCGGTTATTTGCAAGCTCGTATGTGAACTTGGCTCGTCACGCTGCCAAGTTATGCTAGTCAAGCGCTTGATTACTTCTGCACTAAGATGAGCTGCATTGATGGTGTTTTCTGGATAAGCAACATGCCCTGCTTTGCCGTTGATCACTAACCGCGCAGAGAGTGCACCTCGACGGCCATTTTTGATTGTATCACCAACATGCAAATGACTGGTTGGCTCGCCGACAATGCAGCCGTCAAGTTGGATGCCCTGTTGCGCTAAACGCTCGGCAATCAGTAGTGAACCATATTCCGCCTCCCCTTCTTCATCAGAGGTGATCAACCAGTAAAAAGTACCTTTTTTTGCAGCTACGTTAGCTAGTAATGCACGACTGGCACATAACATGGCGGCAACGCCCCCTTTCATATCAGCAGCGCCTCGGCCATAAATCGCGCCATCAATAATATCACCTGAAAATGGTTCTGCTCGCCACGCCCCTCCAGATGCGGGGACCACATCAATATGCCCCGAAAAAGCATAGCGTGGCCCATCACCAAAGCTTACTTTAGCTATTAAGTTAGTAACATTATTAAAGGTAAACTGTTCACAGTTAAAGCCAAAGTCTGTTAACTGCTTTGCTAACCAGTCTATTGCCCCGGCTTGCTGTGGTGTAACAGATTTAAATTGGATCAGCTTTTGAAGGTAACTGACCACAGTATCAGTGTGGATTGCATCATTCGTGGTGTGAGATTGGATAGCTAAAGTCATAATTAACACCCTTATTAAGAGAGAGTGTATTCATTACAACCTGAATTTATGACCGCTTTATGAAACACGGATTATACTAATCGTTTTAAGTTACTGACCATTTATAGCGACAGAAAAATACAGTGATAACAAGGCAGAGATTTTGACATGTAGTTGTTCTCGGCAATTGCTCCTGCATTGCTCTACCTCTTGCATCCATGCAGTCTTAAATGAAAAATTACTAACGCAGTTAGCGCTTTATTTAGCGCGCTAGAATGGTTAAATATTTAAGTCGATTGGTATTAGTGTGCACCTTCTTCGATGAATGCTTCTTGGCTAACTTTAGCGATATCTTTATCATCTTTGGTCAATTTTGTTTGTTGCCAACGACCACGACAAAACCACAAATACGATAGCGATGCGACGATCACATTGGTGACAGCAAACGAGTACCAAATGCCGTGATCGCCCAGATGTGTGTGTTTTGACAAAATATACGCCACCGGAAACTGTACTACGCATTGAGAAAACAGCGCCAACAACATCGCATTAAGCATGTTCCCTGATGCTCTAAATGCAGCCACCACACATAATTGCACGCCTATTCCGCCCCAAGTTAAGCACATAACACGAATAAACTGTGCGCCTTTGGCTATCACACCTTGATCATCGGGGATAAAAAATGCCACTAAGTAAGGTGCAAATATAAATGCAATCGCCCCAATAAAAGACAAACCACATAATCCCCAAAGTACCGCCAACTTAGTAATTTGCTCTGCTCGTTGCGGGTTACCTGCGCCCATGTTTTGTCCGACCAAGGTCGACACAGCCATCGAGAGTCCCATAGCCGGGATCATCACCATCTGTAATATATTTGAACCAACACCATAAGAAGCAATGGTTTGAGTGCCAAAACTAGCCACTAAAAAAGACATGATAATCAAACCAAATGCACGCGCTGACAACTCTACAGAGCCTGGTGCACCTAAATAAAACGCTTGTTTGATATAACTGTAATCAGGAATGAAACTTGATAATTTTAGCTTAATACCATGGCGACCACGCATAAAAATAACAATGCCAGCAATGGCTGCCAAACTTTGTGTCACCAATGTAGCCAGCGCTGCCCCCATCACCCCAAGACCTGTAAAGCTGCCATAACCAAAAATAAATAATGGATCGAGTACAAAGTTTAGCAACACGGTTACGGAAACAATGATCAATGGCACCTTGGTTTGGCCAATACCCCGCATTAAGGCTTGAAACATGGCATAAATAAATACAAATACCACCCCCACAAATGACACATGCATAAATTTTAAAGCATCGTTATAAACGGCATCTTCAACACCCAGTAAATGTAAAAAGTAAGGCGATAGCAAATAACCGATAACTCCTAAAAAAATGGCTGTCACAGTCACCATTAACACTGTTTGCGCGGCCACATGGTTTACTTTATCTTGTTGGCCAGCCCCCATATATTGCGCTGACAAAATTGCCCCCGCCATCGCAAGTCCAGAGCCAATCGCAATCACTAAAAAAGTCACCGGCATACTTACTGACACCGCTGCAACTTGTGCCGCCCCTAAGCGACCAACCCAAAACGCATCGGTTAATTGATAGGCAGATTGTAAAATGTTGATAAGAATAATAGGAACTGCAAGTTTTAACAGTGCTTTGCTAATAGAGCCAGACAGAAAAAGATGGTTGGTTTCGTTCATTGTATACCCTTGCTTTAAGCAGCAATTATAACTTATTTTCCTGACCTATTGATGAATAGCAATAAAAAAGAGTGCACTGTCAATCGATTTTAAACGTCAATTAAGTAAACCTTAATCTAAATCAAACAAACGCTGCGCCGTTTTATACCCTGTTATAAAGCTTGATCTAGAACAGTTTTATATTTTTTTTTTGGCTGATAATAGCGTCAATTCAAAAAAGTAGTTCTCGGAGAACAGCATGAAAAAACAACTTAGCGCAGCGTTACTCACCTCACTTTTAATCGCGTCTCCTTTCGCGAGTGCAAACTTAAGCGTTAATGTCGGTGCTATTAATGTTAACCCTGACAATAGCAGCTCAGCGATCAATGAAGATCCAAGTTTAGGCTTAAAAGGTAGCTCGGATACACAACTAGGTATTACAGTTGACTATGCATTTAACGATCAGTGGGTTCTAGAATTGGTTGCTGCAACACCCTTTTCTCATGAAGTTAATGGCGCAGGTGGTTTAGCTGGCAATAAAATAGCAGATATTAAGCAATTACCGCCGTCACTAATCGCTCAGTATCACTTTTTAGAAAGCACTTCAGCATTTCGTCCGTTCGTTGGTGTGGGTATTAACTACACAGTGTTTTTTGATGAGCAACCTTCAGCTGCACTAAAAACAGTACTGGGTACCGATAACGTTGAAGTCAAGCTTGATAATTCATTTGGTTTTGTAGCCCAAGCAGGCTTCAATTACATGCTAGATCAAAACTGGGGCGTACACGCAATGGTATCAATCATGGATATTGAAACCGATGCAACTGTGTATGCCGGTGGCAAGCAAGCCCTCACTTCAACAGTAAAAATTGACCCTGTAGTTGCCATGTTAGGGGTTAAATACGCTTTTTAAACATACTCTAAAAAGGCCTGATGGCCTTTTTATCTGTGCGTGTGTAAAATCAGCTGGGAAGATTTGTTATTTTTTTCTGCTCTAACATTTCTTTCCAGTGCATAATTTCCGCTGGTAATATAGGCACAACACCGTCGAAGTTTACCGCCTCTAGCATTTCTTCTACACTGACGACACCTCGCTTGCGCTTAAACACACCTCTTACATAGGCGATCGCATGCAAGCCACGCTCGGAATGAAATTTTTGCTCAATATAAAAATACTTATGATCCCAACCCACTAAGCGCGTGCTAATGGTATAGCGTTGCATTGGCTTAATATCACGAATATAAGTAATGGCCGTGGCGTTAACGATAGGAAACCAACGTTTTTTCATAATCGTTTCAAGCAAGCCAACTCGCTCAGTCATCCAAGTGCGAGCTAAATCCATCATTGCTAAATAACGAGAGTTAGTAAGATGTAAATTAATATCACAATCACTTGGCAGCGCTTTGTAATCTATATCCACAGTGTCTAACAATGATTGATAATCACGGTTACGTTTGATTTTAAAAAATAATAATAAAAGACGAAAATATAAGTTCACAATAAAGGTCTTACCAGTTAACAATTTTGTGAGTGTAGCATAGCGTATTGCATTGGAGAATATTCTGCTCTACTCTGAAATTCTCTGAAATTCTCTGATTATAAATAATAGTAGAAAAATGATGAAAAAATCAGTTTCTTATTTAAGTGTGGTATTAGCATTGATGAGTACCAGCGCGATGGCCGACTTTAACTATCCAGGCGAAGGAAACGTACGTTATCCAACTGGGGTTGAAAAGCCGTTTCAATTTGGGTTTGCTTGGCAGCAACAAAATAGCAAGTTTACTATAGGTAAAAAAAGCTATGATATGCAATTACCTGAATCCTATTCCATTGCTATTACTTTAGCAAAAGACGAGCAACAAGTGTGGGTGCAAGAATTTAATAATGGCTTTATTGAAGGATTCAGCTGGGAAATTGGCGAACACACAATCAAACTTGAAAAACGTCAATATAAAGGCGCGGTAAAAGGGGATTATGTTATCAGTTTAGATAACAAAGATTACTTTTTTGCCCGTAATAACATCAGTATCTTAATTAAGTTCACCGCTGAGGGTATCGATACTGTCGCTATTGACGGTGTAACCAAAGATATGGGTACTAAGCAATAGTACCCAACACTGTTGATTTGAGTCAGTTTACACTTTTACCGTTTTACGATTAATGCCGTAATCACGTAGCTTATTTGCAACTGCGGTATGACTTAACCCTAAACGCTTAGCCAACTGTCTCGAACTTGGGTAAGCAGGGTACAACTTACGTAATAATGTAGCCTCAAAACGCTTTACAGCTTGATCGAGCGAGCCCTCAAAATCAGACTCCAAGTACCCTAAATCATGGGTAAATGTAGGTAATTGTAAATGCTCAACACGCAGCTCGTTATCATCTAATAACGAGACCGCACGGTATATCGCATTTTCTAATTGGCGGACATTGCCCGGCCAAGGATAATCTTGTAAAAACGACAAACATTCTGCAGATAGTTCCGGAATTGCATGACCATTTTGCTGCGCATATTTTTGAATAAAATGTTCTGCAAGTGGCCCTACATCAGCTTTACGATCACGTAGTGGAGCAATTTCTAAAGTCAGTACATTGATCCGATAATATAAATCTTCTCTAAACGTACCCTCTTGTACCATCGCGGGTAAATCTTTTTGCGTGGCGGCGATAATGCGTACATTTACTTTTACTTCGTTCTCATCGCCAACTTTGCGAAATGTACCATCTTGTAAAAAGCGCAGTAACTTAGTTTGAAGTTGGGTAGACATTTCACCCACTTCATCTAAAAATACCGTGCCACCATCCGCTTGCTCTAACACGCCGCGTTTTGGCGCTGCATTTTCTTCATAACCGGCATAACCAAATAATTCAGACTCAGCAACATCATCAGGCAGTGAAGCGCACGATAAAGCGATAAAAGGTTTTACAGAACGATTAGATGCATAGTGACAAGCGCGTGCCAGTAACTCTTTGCCGGTACCGGTTTCACCAGTAATAAGTATCGGAGCTTCAAGTTGCGCCATTTTACGCGCTTCACGAACCACACGACGCATCGCAGTGCTAAAGTTGTGAATAGTTGCAAAGCTTTCTTGACCATAACGACGAAACGCACTTACCTGCTGACCTAAACGGCTTTGTGATTTGATGTTGATCACCGCACCAGCTAATACATCACCTTCGTTGCCTTGTGGTACTGCGATTGGCAAGATATCCGCGATAAAATCTTCACCAGCCACCTCAACCCGGGTTGTTTGTCCCAGTACTTCTTTGCCTTCTAACCAACGGGTAAAGTTAAAGCCTTTCAATAGATTATTAATATTTGAACCAATAACTTCTTTTTCAGTTAACTGGAAGTCTTTACATGCAGCATCGTTGCAAAGCCTTACCCAACCTTTGGCATCAATTGAGATCACACCATCTGGTAGCGCACGCAACAATGTGTTGAGCTCATTATGCTCACGCTCAGAAGGTAAAAAAGCGGTGGTACGTACATCCTGCACACCATCAATTAATCGAATTGAGGGCATGATTTTTTGAAACTGCTCAAATTCAATCGGTGGAAAACTCACATACATACGACAGTTAATTGAATCAACTTCAATACCTTTTAAATCAACGCGATAGTTGACTAAAATATTGAGTATTTCTTGAGCAATACCGATGCGGTCTGCACAATGGATATCTAAACGCATTTCACCCTCAAAAAGAGAAAACCTACTATGTCGCAAATAATACGCTAACTACCCATCGCTGGGTAGTCTATTGTAAAGATTTTTGGACAAATGATACTAACCATTATTGCAAAGACTTTTTATGGCAACTGACTATAATTTAGTATGAATGATATTAGAAAAATTCAAATACTTGGCTAATATCATTTCCACAAAAAATCCGTATAATGAAAACATATTAAAAAATGTAACTACAGTGATAACGAGGCTTGTTTGAAAATTAAAAAATATAAACTCTTTTCTATTCTCTGCTTAGCCCTAATTATCGCTGGCTGTAAGGTTGAAGACCCCTATGATACAGGCGAAACACAAGCCCAAAAGAGCGATGCACAACTGCGCGATGATTATTTAAAAAAAACGTTTAATGGTGTAATCACAATAACCGATCAGCAAGCTAATAGTGTGGCTGGCATCATGGTTGAGTTTGCAGGACAGCAGTATCAAACAAATGCCAGTGGGCAAATTAATTACTCAGGTATTACAACAGGTAACCATCGGTTAATGATCGCTGATGAAAGTTACTTCCCTGCTGTCGCTACAGTCAAAATTACTGCTGATAACGCTCAGCAACAGCTGACCCTAACAGCTAAGAGTAGTAACTCGGTTAGCCTGCTATTTGCTGGCGATACTATGTTTGCACGACGCTTTTTAGATCCCTCTTTGGCAACTATGACGGCTGCGATCCCTGATGTCGCAGGGGCACTTATTCGTCCAGCAACAGCCAGTGAAAATGCTCAAGCATTAACACATTTTGTCGCACCATTTTTTCAAGCTGCTGATTTTTCATCAGTAAACTTAGAGACACCGATAACAAGTAGTCCTGAAGCAGCACATCCAACAAAAGAGTTTAGCTTTTTTTCATTACCTGAGACGCTAGATGGGATCAAAGCCATTGGTATTGATTACGTCGCACTAGGAAATAATCATGTGTATGACTTTTTAGAAGATGGCCTCAATGATACTTTGCTTGAAGTAGATAGCGCTGGCCTTGCTCACAGTGGCGCAGGGAAAAACATAGCCAGTGCTTACCAAGCAAAGTTCATGGATGTGGGAACACTCACGTTAGGACTTTTTTCAGCGACCTCCATTACAGGTAAAGAACATGCAATTACCTATGTTACCGATGCCACAAAAGGCGGTGCCGCAGATTTAACAGAAACAGAATTAGTCTCCAACTATCTTAATGATGCAGTGCAAAATAGTGATTATGTAATTGCCCAAATGCATGGTGGTGATGAATACACTTATCAACCCAGCGGTTACATTAAAGGCAGGTTTAATTCTTTATCCAAACAACAAACCAATTTATTAGTTGCTCATCATCCGCATATTGCCCAAGGCTTTGCAGTTTTTAATGGCGTACCTGCCATTTTAGGCTTAGGCAATTTTGTGTTTGACCAAGACCGCTTAGAAACGCTGCTTGGTGTTGCGGTGTTAGTAAATGTAGACAAAGATGCATCTCCTATGACGAAGCGCGCTTTTGCTTACCCTATTTATGTTGAAGGGTATCAGCCTAAATTTACCAATGGTTTTTTGAGTGATTATTTATTACGACGTCTGGCTGAGTTTTCTGATAATAACATTACCTTGATCCCACGAGATGGTTATGCCGATGTATTTTTCACCGCAGATCAAGCGACTGTTTCTCAGCACACGGAAACAGTTACAGTTACCCCAAATCAAAGCATTCTAGATTTACGCAACTTTGCTCCATCAACAAAAGCATTTTTATCTAAACTTGAAATCATTGACGGATCGCCAAGTGATGTCACTTTAGGGCGCGATTTAATGATTTTCGGTGACTTTGAAGATTGGGATAACGATGATGAACAACTAGAAGTTGCTCGTTGGGATCACACCGGCGACAGCGTAACGCCTTGCTTAAGTGGTGCTCGTTCAGGCGCGCAAGGCTTATGCTCTGCTCGCACCCAGTTTGATAACACGCCATCGCTGCTCCCATTTAGACAAACCATTCGTGCAATGGAATTACCTAATGATGATGGCTCAATTGATGTCTTCAAGGAGTTTAGTTTGTTTGGTTACAGTAAAGCTGAAAACGCCGGAAAACTAGACGCAAAAATAGTTTATACCACCGCTGAGGATGGCCTTGAATTTTCTACTCAATTGGTCGATATTGAACCGGCTGGTAACCATGACTGGCAAGCCTTAAACTATGACTTTTCACTGCCTTCTGACGACTTAACACTTGGCCCAGAACAGTTACCACCGCGCGGTATTAAAGTTACCTTGCGTCACTTTGCGCCAAATAGTGGCGAAGCAAGCTTGGCGTTGGATGATATGGCAATGATTTCATGGCAACAAAAAGTAAACTTCACTGATACGATGTGGCGCACGGATAAAATCCATGGATTTGACTTTTTACGTTTAAATGCAACGTCTTCTGTTACGTTTAAACTAACGTATAGCACCTTTAATTAATCTCTATTCTATTTTGGAGCTAATCGTGGCTTTTAAACAACAGTTTTTTTTACTTAAACGCCAGCGTTCTTTTTGGCTTACTATTTGCCTGTTTATCATTGTGGTGATCTCAAATTCATTATCACTGTTTAATTCATCAAATGCCTTTTTCTATAGCCGTTTAGCAAATCTTACACAAAGCCAGCAAAGCAATGTTGTGATCATTGAAAGTGAGCATTTAAGTCGCGAACATAATGAACTAGTACAACAACTATTAAGCTATCAACCAAAAGCAGTATTGGTTTTTGCTAATGAACAACTAACAGTAAATAAAACCTTGACGGACATGGCACAAAACACTGTTTTTTACCCACACCCTAAAAATGACTACTGCCTACCACATATAAACGATTGGTCTGGCTACAATGTTGAATTAGCCGCTATGGCTGACAGCTCATGTCTGGCAATTTGGCCGACACTGTTTAACGACCTTGATAGTAGCAAAAGTGTATTGCTTAACTTCGCTTTAGCCCCTTCTGCACTGCCAAAGTTTTCAGCTGAACGGCTGATGACAATGGACATTATGGCCAGCCAGTTACAAAACAAAATCATTATTCTCGGTCAACATAATGCTGGTTTAGGGGTAAAACTTAATGCGCCTAAATTAACCCAGACATCAAACTATTTATTACTTACTGCTTATATTGCCGATACACTTGATAAGCAAAGCAGCATATCGCTACTGACACTATGGCAAAGCACCCTACTGCTGCTTAGTATTTCTTTACTACTGCTGTTCGCTTTTCAAAAATTATCAATTAGTTACAGTATCGTAATTGCAGTGCTAACAAGTATATGTTGGTTTGGCTTAGGGTATTTTATTTTAGTGTTTCAGCATTTATTTTTACCCGTTGGCCAGATGACCATTTTTACCTTTATTACACTAGTGTGGGTAATATTGGTTAGAAAACTCAACGAAGACAGGGAGCTCACTAGCCTAATTGGGAATATTCAACAGAAAATGGCTGGGCGCTATTTACCAAAGTCATTTATTTCTCAAAGCTCGCCTTGGGATGCGATTATTCGCTTGGTAACTCAACAACTTGCTTTGAATAAATCGATATTTTTAGCGCGTAAAGAAGGCGATCACCGACTAACCGAAATAAGAGCCGTCAATTGCCACCTTAGTGATATTAAAGAAATGCGCCGCGATTATAAGCGCGCGCCATATTCAGATGCTTTAAAAGAATTTGGTGTTGTGCCAATTTTGCGCCCATTTTTTAATGAGCTAAGTGACGGTGAGCTGCAATATATCGTGCCATTGATCTATGCCGGTGATGTGCGTGGTTTTTGGGCAATGACAGTAATGCCTGATGCACAATTTAACAAACAAGCATTTGAGCGCAATGTAAATGCCTTTGCCGGACAAGTGGGTGAATTACTGTTCCATTATCGAATTATTGAATCACAAAATAATGCTAATGATAGCGCCCTATCTCAACTACTCACTTTGAAATTACAAGAACCGCTCAGCCAGCAAGTGAAAACGTCGATAGCGGAAATGGAACAAAAGCTAACGACCTTAGAGCATGTGTTTAATAATGTTCGCTCTGCGACTGTATTATTTAATTTATTTGGTCAAGTGGTGCAAATAAACAAATCGTTAGAAAAACTAGCTGCGCAGCATCAATTCTCTATTTTTGATATGACAGCATTGGATTTGCTCTGCTTAGTTACTGATTTAGATACTGAAACCGCGAAAGGTAAATTACGCTTTATCACCTTACAAAAAGGCGATATTTATCTTCAAGCTAAGCTTGATGAAAATACCTATATACTCAATGTTCGAGCAATGGATGCAAGTCATCTACAAAATGCATCTGGCGAGCCATTTCAGGTTTCAGGTATTTTATTTGAGTTTATTGATATTGCGTTTTTTATTGAGCAAATGCCCAACAGCAAACAACTGTGTGATTCATTATGCAAACAACAGCAATTTTACGCTCAAAACTTGATGGAGCCATCAACTAGTGGGTGATTTTATTTTACAATTGTTTCCAGCAGGTGGTGGCTTAGGTCAATCGGTGATCACCACTGTATGGATAGGCATTACTGTTGTTTGTTTGTTAAATTTACGATTTGGTTTTCCGCTTACTGGGCTTGTTGTGCCTGGTTATTTAGTGCCACTACTTATTGTTAGCCCAACCTCAGCCGCCGTTATCTTAATTGAAGCGGTAGTAGTGTATGGCTTAATGCTCTTTAGCGCTAAGTACGTAATGCAAAGATTTGGCTACGCCGAGATGTTTGGTCGTGACCGCTTTTTTGCCATTATCTTGATCAGTATTTTAGTGCGTGTAGTCATGGATACTTTGTTTTGGCCATTGATTGCTAACGTGCTCAGCGGTTGGGATATAACCTTTGATTATTCATCACAGCTTTATTCCCTGGGGTTAGTTATTATCGCCCTCACTGCCAACGTGATGTGGAATGGTGGCTTTAAGTACGGCATGAAAGTTACCATTGTTCAGCTACTAATTACTTTCTTATTAGTTCGTTTTGCACTCATGCCAATGACTAACTTTAGCATCGCCAATTTAGCAATTATGTATGAAGCGGTTGCCGCATCAATTATAGCGGCACCAAAAGCCTATATTATTTTGGTGATCACTGCGTTTATTGCGTCGCGTGCCAATATTAAATATGGCTGGGAATTTAATGGCATTATGCTACCCGCATTATTGGCGCTGCAGCTTATGCAGCCAACTAAATTGCTCACATCCTTTGCAGAAACAGCCATTATACTGATCATTGGTGCTTCGCTATTAAACTTTACGCGGTTACGTAATGCCAATATTGAAGGTGCAAGATTATTGCTATTTTTCTTCAATATCGGTTTTATCTATAAGTTATTTTTAAATTATTTTGTGGTGCACTACTACCCTGAAATAAAAGTTACCGATACCTTTGCTTTTGGTTATATGCTGTCTACGCTTTTAGCATTAAAAATATATCAAAAAAGCGCACTAGGCTTAGTGATCCGAGCCACCTTTCAAACTTCAATCCTAGGCGGTGCGTTAGCCATTGTGATCGGCTTTATTATCATGTTTATCCCTTCTTTATTTGTTACAACTGACATTAAAGAATTGCAAAGCACAAACAAAGTCAGCGCTCTTGGTCAACAGATCAGTGAATATAAAAGCTACCTTTATACGAGCAATAAAGGACAACTAGACATCAGCAGTTATCAAGCTAGTCAGGACAAAAATAACTTTAAACAAGCGATTTATGAAATTAATAAAGCCCCTAATTCAATAGAAAACTTACTGCTGAATAAACAGCGCTTAGCTAAACTTGATTTTCAATTGCAATTTGATGATAGTTATATTTACATTCGCGATGCTAGAAAAACCTCGCAACGCGGGTTATTTGTTATTTCTCGAAAACCAAGCGCAGATTTCATAGTCACGGTACCATTTCCCACTTCAGAAAGTTTAGCGAGCGACTCTGCGGGGCTTATATTTTCACACTTTGACAGTCGTGCCTTAGTATTTGGTACCAGTGCTACACCAACGACGGAATTAACTCATAATAATAAACAAAGTCCTTATTATTTAGCATTTATTGAAGCGCTGGGGCTTGAGCAACTATTTCAAGTACGGGAAGTTAACAATCGCACAAATCGTTTGTTAATCAAAACCCCTGTCGGCGCAACAAGTCAGTATTGGATTTACAATCAGTTACCAAGCTCACTCAGCCAACGTTTGATCCAACAGCTATTAGGACATCAAGAGACTTTTTTTGGTCAAGCAACCAATAGCTCTTTACCTGCAGCAAATTTTAATGGCCAGCTGTTTGAAGTGTTTTTAAATAGTGATAACTACACTACGTTATTAGCTAACATATCTCGTGATGAAAGTAATAACGAGGACAACGCAATTAGCTATGCAACGCAGAGCCTGAATGAAGTGATTGAGCTATTTGCTGACAACATTACCGCTAAAGGCAGTGGCGCTTATAAACCATTAACGGCAAATCAAGCCGCCTTGTGGGAATTTGAAATATTACACCCTCTATACCGTTTAAAAACTAAGCTGACGGATCAAGATGTAGATGAGAATATAATCAATCAACTAAATCAAATTAATGCCACAGCCAGACTAATGGGCTATCAGCTAACATTACTCAATAACGCGCAAGGTCGCTTTTTACTTATCGCCCCTTTCGTTGATGGGGCTGCAATAGCCTATGGTCAAGGTTTCTATGTCATCAATCTGACATCAAGTACCCAACTTAATATTGAAGTACCGCGACCATTATTTGAAAGTAATACCTTAAAGTTTGCCACTGAACTATTTGTAAATAGCCGGGCAGAGCATTTACTGATCGCCGGTGCCCATCCTTATGCGCATCCACAAGCGAATGTATTATTACCCAATAACGTTGATTCATTATTTAATGTGGTTCATCAAAGCTATTTACGGTTTGCACAAAATAATGCCATTTTAAACTTACAAATTCGTAGTCACAGTGCACCATCATGGATCAGACCCACCGCCCTGGCTTTTGAATATACGCAATCAAATAACGCCCACCAGCATCTTTTACAAACACTTAATCACAGTTTGCAAGATTTGGCTGTTGATTACCAAGTTGTGCAAGGCCAAACCGCGACAAGAGGTTTAGAGCTTGGTACGTCGCCGCAATCTGGCTATCAAATATTTGCTCCCCACAGCGAACTAGCAACCCTGTGGCTTGCATCTGATTTTAAACAGCAATTTTCTGTTAACCAGCAAAGTCTTTTACAACGCTTGCTCGCGATTTCAGCGCAACCAACAATTAAAGTAATGAATATAACCACATTATCGCCTGCCAATTGGCAAGCTGTAAGTTCACAGCAGCAAAGTCATTTTTTAAAAACGATTGAGCATTATGCCAGCACGCAACGCTTGACGGCACTGGCACAACTATGTAAACCATTCGCTAACTGTGAATTACAAACAATTGAATTTGAAGGCCGCCAAGAGTATGCCCTCGCGATCAGACAAAAAGGTAAGCTGTTGGCAATTTTTAATCCGATAACAAACCGTCTCACTGACCAAAACCGTTTTAACACTATGATGATTGAGGGATCGTATGCAATTTATTAAACGATTCTTAAAAATACTCATATTGCTCCTAATACTTACTGGGCTTAGTTTTGCGCTGTTTAGTTTTTATCTGTGGATACAGTCAGCTGAACCTATAACTAGCCGTTCGGATGAAGAGACACGCTCTAACGTTCAATGGCTAAGCACTGAAAAACCATTGATTTTTTCGTTTTCTAGCACTAGAACACACTCGATCCGAGTATTATCAAATGCGATATTTTCTGAACCACAGGATTTAGATAAACCGATAAACTATGCCATTGAATACGCATTCTTAAATGAAAAAAAACAAGTAATTAGTAGTCATGTCTATCACCATGCGTCAAAACTAACACCTCCCGACAATGAGCAACAAATAAAGCAAATTATTGAAAATCGGCAAGCTTTACAGGTCTCATCTGGGCAATCTTTTTATATCAGCCCAGAACAATTAAAGAACGTTACCAGCGTATCATTAAAGTTAATTAGCGAAGATAGCCAAGTTATGGGAGTTGTAGTGCGAGTCCATGCTAAAACACATAACGATAATGATGATAAATACAGCGCGTGGCTCAAGTTACCATTAGAGCGAAGAGAGCGAAGCAGCGCATATCACAGTATTGGGGTTAATGCGTTATCAACCACAGAAATAAACAATGCAGTTACCTATTCATGGCTAAAACTTGCTCCACAAGGTATTCCTGGGATCGACTTTAAAGCCGACATTTTATATGAAACGCTGCCCTACAATGTTGTTACTTATGACTTTGCGCAGCAACAACTTAATTTAAATGACTATTACACCGATGCGACACTGTGTGCGAGCATTGAACTAAAACAGCCAGATTCGCTTATTTTCAGTCTGGACAAATCAGCTGAAATCAATTTAACTTGGTATGATTTAAGTCAGTTTATTGCACCACATACTGTGCTTTATCGCGCAAATACAGCGCAGCCACTGAGCTTTATTACCGAGCCATTAGATATTGGTTTAGTAACTATATGCAGCACCGAGCCACTGTTAAGTAATTGGTCTTTTAGCTCACTACAACCGTTAACGACCGCACAAGATGGTTACTATCAAATAAGTAACTTATTAAATGCTCGCTTCACACTTGAAGGAAGTAGCGATATTAACATCGATCTCAGATCATCTAGTCGAGGTCATGCTACTGTGATTGTTTATGATCAAGATAATCAGCCAATTGATACCTTTACTATTTCTTATGACGATGAATTATCTGAATTTGATCGAGTTATTCTAGATTCCACACAACGAGAAAAAATCCCTAAAGCAAATAGCTTTTATTTACGTCTTAACGAACGTGCAGCGGCATTGGTAATTACAACTGAGCAACCGACTCTTGTACGTGTCAAATCACGTAATAGCCAGTTTAACTATCAACGTACGGTATGCCATACGAAATGTATTGAAGATCCAAACTTTCATGATATTGCCGCTTGGTATGAGCAACAAGCTGATAACCATTACGACTTTACTGAACAAGATAGTTACGTCAATATCCGAGTTTTCCAAGAGCCACCAGAGATCCTAATTAAAGACAGTTTCTATCAATCAAGAGAGCTGTTTAAACAATTACCGATCTCTAATGTCGCATTGGTCAATAGCCCAACAAAATATTTTACCCCAGTTACTGAGCCCAGCCCTTATAACTTTGCACCATTGCAAAATAAGCATCTGCTGCAAGCGGCGACTAATGCGCCAAGTACAGATCCAGGCAGTGTGGTTTATCAACTAAACAACAAAACAGCCAGAGAAGTAAATTTAGTAGACACTGACTTTGAACAACTGGCAAGTATTGAAAAAAATGCCCAACAAATTTATCAAAACTGGCAAGGGCAACGCCCGTGGCTTAAACAACGGTTGTATAAACTTACGGCAAATACGCCACTAAAATTAGCATATCCAACGCAACGCCCGTACAGTGTGGTATTAAAAGCGTACAGCCATTATGCTGAGCAGAGCATTATCCTCGATATTGCTCAACGTGCTAAATACCAAAGTGGCTTAACCCATGATTATAGTATTGCAAACAAGCGCTATGGACTTCAGCCGAGCCGCTTAAGTGATGCCTTTTTGATCCATCCAAAAGACAGTCAACTATTTGCTTACCCGGCAATTACTCAACAGCTCAATGCTGATGTTCGTGCGCTCAACAGTTTAACCATTACAAGCAATAAAACCGTCTGGATCGAAGTATTAGAAGAGTACGCTAACGAAGAAGTAAAAATAAGGTGGTGGAATGATGATGCAAGCTAAACGCTTACTTGCGATAATATTACTGTTATTAACTAGCGCAAGTTACGCTAGTTCGTCATCACAAAATGGTGCCTATGCGGTTACAAAAGCCCAACTAGCGCAATGGCTGAGCACGCAAACAAACTTGGCGCAAGGCAACGAACTAACATCAGCGTTAACTTTAGTAACGAAAGATGAACACGTTATAGCAGGAGAAATAAAATACCAGTCGAGTGGCAGTCAGTGTATTGCCTATGCTCCGCACCGCTATTTTGACAAACACAGCTACCCTATTGCGATGGCTCTATTTACTGAATGCCAGGTTTTCTTAGCCAATACCATACATCGCAATACACTTGCAGCTGATGGACAAAAAAGTGATCTAGGTAAATACCACTACAGTGTTACCAATGCGTTTATTCAAAGCTACGCCAACACAGTCGATCAGTTCGTTATTTATCAGATACACGGCTTTGATCCAAAAAAACGACACACTAAAAAAGCACGCAATAGTGATGTAATAATCAGTCATGGTGCCAAGCCAGCTACAGCTAAATTACAGCAAATAAGCCAGTGTTTAACTGACAAATTACAACTTGCCAGTTATGTATATCCGTTAGAAGTTACAGAGCTTGGCGGCACAAAAAATATTTTAAATAAAATTCTGCCAAGCAATGGCGAATTTTTCCATATTGAATTAAGTGATATATTACGCGCGAAACTTGTTCAACAGCCTACTTTGATGAGTCAATTTAAAATATGCATTACGCTATAACTGCTATTATTTTCAGCCTATTGCTTACTTTGAGCCCACACGGCTTAGCCAGTAATGACAATATTTTGAGTTCGCCTATGTGGCTAAATGTGACACCTAACGTGCATTTAGATAAATCTCAGCAAGCGATGTATTTTGAAGCTAAACAAAGTCGTTATCTTTGGCTGGCAAAAGGTCAATGGCTGGAGCTGGATAGTACAACATTTAATTCGTTTATTTACAGCTCGGGGACCAGTCACCTTGCCCAGCAGAGACTCAATGTGAGTCGCGATTTTATCTGTGAACAAGCCAAGTGTCAGTTACCGATTGCATCATATAACCGCATTTTAAAAATCACCAATCACCTTGATGAAGGTGTAACCTTAACGGCAATGGTCGGTGAAACAAACCGTCACCGTGATAGCTTCCGTCGCGCCGTAAAGCTACCACGAGCGGTAACTCGTTTACAATATGGTCAAAATATTGAGCATTATTATCACTTTAAAGCGGGCGAAAAAGTAAAACTGTACTTTCAACACGCTAAAAAATTAAAACTAACTGTGCGCAAAGATTTACTAAATAAATATATTAACGGCAAAGTCTATACCTATGTAAATGAGCAACCGATCAGTGTGCTCGGTGTTATTGCCAGTCGCGCCAGCGAGTATAGTGACCAACACATTGGTTTGGCCAATACCGATTACTTAGCAATAGATAAAGGTGAATACCTAACTATACGTAGTGAAACAGACGCTTATATTAAACTTGAGCAAAATCACAGAGCAATTTTTGATGATCAAGCAATGGATAAGCAACAAGAACGTTTGTTTCAACCATATTGGGTTAATAATTTAGACAACACGCTGCGTGCTATCTACTCTCAACACGACTTATCACAGCTAAACAATTCACCTTATCAAAGTGGTGAATTACTTTCGCAACGTCGTTATCAAGATTTACTTAGCACAATTTCATCTCGCGATTTTCTTGTTCCGAAGTCGCAGGATAAAGCGTACTTTAATAGTCAATTTAAGCAGTTTGATAGCTTTAGCGGACTGCGGATGGTTGATGATACTGGCTACCCTGTACTATCAGAGCACTATGCGCAAATACATCAATTAGGCCAGCAACAGCATCAATTTTCTCTAAACAATAAACAGCGCGTGAGAACGACGATAACACTGCATGCGCGCAGCAGTGTCGATAGCCAATTGTTAGTTCGCAGTGGTAACTTAAAATGGCATTTAACCTTGCTAAAAAGCGAAAATTTTGCCGCTTTTGAGTTAAACGTGCCTTTAACAACAACTCAATTAAGCATTCAGAATCTTCAGCAACAGCGCCAACCAATTGAATACGTAATGCAAAGTGATCAATTACTAGATTTACCAAATAATGAATTGCTCTATGCACAAGCAGGTACGCTAAAAGAAAAAAGTAATCTTATTCATAACTTATTGGCCCAGCAAATTAGCCAAATCGGTGATGAGTTTACTGCCGCACTGCTCCCTTATAAACCACTGAAAACAAAAACTGCGGCAATAACTTCCACTGATACTATGCATTGGCAACATCAACTCGGTGAAGCTGAGTATTTAATGGCAGAGCATCCACTTCAGGCACTGCAATTAATTAAAAAATTAGTCAACGTGCCCAATACAGATATTGCAATTAAAGCGTGGCAATTGCGTCTCACTATTTTGATGGCGCAAGGGCGCGACGCTTTAGCCAAAAGCTACCTTGAAGGGCTCTACAAAAGCAGCCAAGAAGTGGCTATCAAATCCTATGCTGGCAATCAGTTGATACAACAATATCAAGCATTAGAGCAAGACTATAAACTGCAAGGTTTATGTGCCAATGCTTTAGATTTATTAGCGCCATGTAGGAACATTTTGATTGCGCTTGCAATCAAACAACAAAAAAACTTACTCGCATTGTGGTTAAGTCATGACTTACCTAATCAAGCGGCATTGCAAACAAGCTTTGCAAAATTAAATTGGCGCGATTACAGCGAAGCAGATATTCAACAGCCCAGCTACGAACTTGATTACCCAGGCACGCAAACGCTTGCCAGCCCAACGGGGTTAATACAAGCACTGGTGGTTAATAAAAGCCAAGCGGTAACATTCAAAGCGCAAAGCCAACCACTCACAATTGCCCTAAGAGCGCGCAGTACCAGTGTTCAAAATGGTCAATATAAAATGAGCTGGTTGTTTGCACAACAGGCATCGCAATCATCAAAATCAGCGCAACACACTGTACTGCCAATTTTTTCTGATATTAACTCGCAAACCCTATTACGCAATGATGCTCAACCGCTGTCGATCTCCAGTGACGCGTTGATCACATTACAAGCTGGTGAGTCAGTTCGCTTATATAGTGATCAACAAACATTTATTTCCTATAAAATACTCTCGCAGCCATTGACGACAACGTATAATTATCAAAATATGGCAACCCGCTATTTTTGGCAAACACCATTTATGGCGTTGCTATATGACACCGATATCAACATGCAGACGTTATTGAATAATACCTTATTTAAGTTAGCGGATAAAACGCTAACCACCAATGAGTACACGCAAGTTTTAGCGAAAGTAAATGCCCTGAGCTTACCTCCACAACTCGCGCAGTTATTTTCACGTATACAAAGTTATGGCCAGTGGGTTCCTCTACAAGACTATACTGACTTTGCTGGCACGCAACTCATTGCTGTGGATTCTCAAGATGAGAGTAGCTATAGCGACCAATTACTGCGTACCAGTAGCCAAGGCGGTTTTACGCAAGGATTAGTCTTACGCCCACATCATGATTTACATATTGACTTGAGCCAAACCCGCTCAGAACAAATTCGTTTAAACTTTCATTTTTCGGTCGCAGAGTTATCTGCAGCGGCTGACTTATCCCAAGGGAATGTCGCGAACGTTGCAATAAAATTAGCCACATCGGAAAAAGTTTGGTCAATACAACCTGATAAACCAACTGCATTTGGTTTTAATAAAACTGAGCTAACCGATAATGTGCTCTCGTTGCAATGGCTTAATCCTTATTTATCACAAATGATGACAATCAGCGCACAAGAGTACCGTAATGGTCGCTGGTATGACTTACCGCTTAGCAATAACTTGTTATTTTACACTGTTCTGCCAGAGCGGCATTTAATCGCACAATTACCAGCCGATCGCTTAGTTAAGCTCGAGCAAATGCTCCCAAGCAGTATTGTTGGTGAATTTGAACAACGCCTTGAACGCAGCTTTTTCCACCCAGCAGGTAAAATAGAAGTCAGCACCGACAGCATCAAGCACGTTCGCTTATATACTTGGCAATTGAGTGAAAGCAATCATAAAATATCTAATTTTGAAGCCGAGCAAAACAGCTTCGCAAACACCGTAATTTACCAACTGCCCGTTGCTCAGCGTGCCCTGCAAACTGAGATCGCACAGTTTCATCCAGACGACTTAAGCTGGCAAGCATTTATTAATTATGACCGCCGAGGTATTTTTGAATCTAGCGAAAACGTCCCTATTCGTCATAGTATGGATGTTGGCGCTAGGTTTCGATTAAGTGACGATGAGAATTGGTATCGTCTTGATCTTACTTACTCTTTGAGCGAACAAGATAGCGAACTATTTTCGATTGATGGCTATCATTCTTGGCAAGATCATGACAGTCCTTGGTACGTCGACAGCGCCTTGCAAACCACATGGCAACCAAGTCAAGCAGACACTGACAGCCAATATGCATTTAATACCTATGTGCAGATTGGTCAGATCTGGCGCATTGATGAAAGTCATCGTCATCAATGGCAAATAAGTCCATTCTACAGCTACAGCAGTGCTAATATTGAAGACTTTTTATTTGATCCTAAACTCAATTCAGACATTTATAATTTTTATCGCGAAGATCACCCGCATGGTTGGCGAGGCGAATATCAATATCGCTATCAACCGTGGGTTGATAGTTACTTTAATTTTCTCGCCGGCAGCACGTCCAATGCCGATTGGACAAGCCTAGATATTTTGCGTTTTGGCGCATCTTGGCATCAATATTATCAAGGGCAAATCTTCCAAGCCGGATTAACCAGTTACTATAAGTTTGCTGATAAACATCGCCCTAATAGCACATGGCAATACATCACCAGTGTAGGTTGGCGAAAACAGCTGCCATTAGGTAACTTTTCACAAGGGTGGATCAAAGTACGTTGGGACCAAGATTGGTTTAGAAATGACCATAACATCAGTCTCGAGTTTTCGACTGGCAATATAGCTGACACCGGTTTTGGTGTTTTCTCTCACGACGAAATTATTTTTGAGTCACTGCAACTCAATCACTTTTTAGAGCAGAATTAATATGGCAAACACCAAGAAAGTTACTCCCTCTAGCGAATTAAAAGATCGCTTAGAACATCTATTGTTTGCTGATATTGCTAATTTTTGGCTGGACCTTTATCGCCAAAAATACCGTCAACTTGTTGATGAACTAGCGCAGTGGGAATTGCTGCAAAATATGCCCGATGGCGAAGATCAGGATATTTGGCTATTGCGCCAAGCAATTGCTTTTCTACGTCATCGCGTAGAACATAAACAGCAAAGTTTACAAAAGTTGGATGCCGGTTATCTGCTTTTTATTGAAAGACTCAGTCATGCAGAAATCAGCGCCGAACGTGAATTCCATATTTTAGATTACGCTCAGCAACTAGGCGCCACGTCTGAACAATTACGCCAAGATAAACTTGCCTTTAATCGTTGGTTTGACGAAGGTGCTGTGATCAACCGTTACCAAGATATAGTCGCTGATATTGAACAAACTCTTAAATTTTTAATTGGAAAGCTTGGCGACTTAAGTAATCGCTATTTAAAAAAATCTTCAAACGATATAGCAAAAGCGTGGCAAACTCTGGACTTAGAGAGCTTCTTTTTACAATTATTAACCAAGACCGATAATGAACATGTAAGAAATGCGCTATACCGTGCCTTAGCGAATCAAGTACAACTGATGCATAACTATGATGGCGATCCAGAGCTAAGTGCAAATTTAATTGAAACCTTAGTATTAGCATTAGAAGAGGTGAATACACCGCATTTAGCCCGTTTGGATATATTAGAAATTTTGATCCATCAACGGCCAACCTACATTCGTGCATTTATGCAGCAGCTGATCCAACAAACTGATCAGTGCCAACTTAATGCTGAAGAACGGTTATTTATTTTAGCTGCGTTACCAAAAATTTTAACCAGCCAGAACACATTGAGCCACTTATGTGAAAACCTGTTAATGCAGTTAGCCGAACACAGTTATCCACGAGTAAGGCAAAGTGTTATAGAGCAAGCTGGTAATTTTTCTGTCAGTTTTTTACAAAATTTATTAACCGAACGATTAAAAATAGAAACCGTTGATGCCGTGCGCTTTACGTTAGTTAAACAACTAAGTAGCCCTCGTATAGATACCGACAACTTTGCATTCAAACTCTGGTGGCAACTATTAAGTGGTAATGAAAGCTTTGCCATTAAACGTTTAACGTTAGAGCTCACTGCTCGTATGATGCTCAATCACCAATTAGAGACAAACCAACCAAATAGCGTTTTCACAACTTATATCAATTGTTTAAATGAACGATTGCAGAGCGAGCCGGTGCTGGCTATTCGCCGTTTTATCAGCCGTACCAGAGAGCAATTAGTTGCATTTGAGCATCAAAATTTAATGGCTGAGTTAGAGCAAGTATTACCAAACTCTGCAACCCTATCTCAGCTCGATAAAGAATTAGATGAAGAGTTACTTGGTCGCTTACTCAGTCGTAAAGCTCAGCAAAGCGAAGGCTACAATGTTAGTAAAAATAAATTAACATGGCAGATCCGCAGTGGTTATCGTTATGCGTTTAGGTTGTGGCGTTTTATACATGAATGGCGCAACCCAAGCACAGACAAACGCCAAAGCTTTAATCATAGCAAAGCCCGAAAACCATCTGCCTTTATGCATGTGCCTAGTTGCTCTGTAGCGGAGATAAGCACTACCAATGTTCCTGGCGAACCGTTATTTGATACTGATGAATACTCAGCGCGGCCACATTTACCGTTACCTGATTTCTTACTCTCGGTACTGAGCCAAGACAATTTAAAACAGCCAGCAAAGACCTATACGCCAGATGGTATTTTATTAGTTACCCCGCCAAAGTCATTATTTCAGCGAATTAGCAGTTATATTTGGCTAAGTATTAATATTGATAGTTTAGATACGCAACGTAAAGGTAACGAAATAGAGCAAAACAATTACCTGACAGCACTCAATAAGCATGGTTTTAGTTTTGAATTTAAAGCCTATGGTGAACAACTCGGTTGTACGTTTGATGTAGAGCCAAATATTAGTAAGCTTTATAATAAGCTAAGTTTTTCTCCACTACTGGTAAATATTTGGCTGAATTTTAAAGAGTATCTTTACTCAATCTATCAAAACAGTATTGGTCAGCTTATCTTTTTTGTAGTTGGTTTTATGGTTTATTTTTGGGGACGTCATATTCGCATAAGCCGACGTATAAAAACCGACCGTCAAGCAATTCCAGTCAGTATTGGTGGTTGGGGCACCCGAGGTAAATCTGGCACTGAACGCTTAAAAGCCGCGCTGTTCAGCAGTCTTGCGTTAAAAGTAATAACGAAAACAACGGGCTGCGAAGCAACCCTTATTTATGCTCGCTCCAATGGTGAACAATTTGAAGTGCCCTTATTCCGCCCATTTGATAAAGCCAGTATTTGGGAACAAAGTGATGTTTTACATTTTGCTAAAAATGTCAAAGCAGATGTCTTTTTATGGGAGTGCATGGGCTTAACACCTCGCTACGTCAAAATACTCAGGCAGTGGATGCAAGATAACTTTTCAACTATTACCAATGCCTATCCTGATCATGAAGATATATTAGGACCAACAGGTATTGATGTGGCTAAAGAAATGGCAAACTTTATCGCCCCCAAAAGTCAGGTTTTTACTAGCGAACAAACCATGTTCCCTATTTTAGATAAAGACGCTACACAAAAAAGCAGTACCTTAATTCAGGCACATTGGGGCGATGGTTATCAAATCACACCCGACATTAGAGCACTTTACCCATATGAAGAGCACCCGGATAATATTGCTTTAGTATGTAAGATGGCAGCCTACATTGGCCTGGAAAAAGACTTTGTATTTAAAGAAACAGCACAGCGTATAGTACCTGACATTGGTGTTTTACAACACTTTAGCCCTGTACCTTTTACACATTTTAGCATGTCATTCGTTAATAGTATGTCAGCCAATGAACGCTTAGCGACCATAGAGAACTGGCGACGCTTAGATTTATTTGGCCTAAGCAAGGATCCAAGTAAACAAACCATCGCCTTGATTAACAACCGAAATGACCGTGTAGCACGTTCAAAAGTGTTTGCCCAGATGCTCGTCGAAGATTTACCGTTTGATAAAATGGTTGTCATTGGTACCAATGTTGATGGCTTTTATAGCTATTACTTGCACGCTTTTGCTGAGCGCTTTGAACGAATAATTAGTAATAATGATTTACAGGAATTAGAATTGTTGTGCTCTCAGCTACACTGCATTAAAGAAGCAGATACAGTTGCCGAAATAATGAATAAAGCACTTGAAGGTAGCTACCAGGCAAAAGAATTTACCGCCTTGAATAATGCAGAGCAATTTACTGATTGGCTCAATGGACAGGCACAAACATTAAGTGAACAGCAGCGGATAAGTTTGCAAGATGTTTTTAATCACTATTTAAGCTATCAACAGATGCGGCCTTTGTTGAGTGATTTAAAAAAGAATCAACATAATTTACAAACAATATTATTGGAATTAGTCAAAAGTAAATGCATATTAATTACTAACTCCAAGGTCACCCCCGATCAATTAACGATCATGCTAACGGCACTTGCGAGGCCTCACTGTCACCAAGTCATCATTGGTATGCAAAACATTAAAGGAGCTGGCTTAGGCTATGTTTATGGCTGGCAACAATGGCAAAAGATTTACGATAGCATAAGTATGCTTTTAGATAACAATTGCTCAGCTGAACAGTTTAAAAAAACCTTAACGCGCTTATCACTGATCAGTACATTTAGTCAGCTTGAGCATGCTTATTTAAGCAGTGCGTTATTAGAGATAAAAAAAATGCATCATGCGCAAAATGAATACAGCCAAGCAGAGCTTGTGCATATTAATGAACGTTTGAATAAACATCAGCAACAGCTAGACAATAAAACCGACAGCCAGCAACAAGGCCCATTAAAAAGATTTGCCAGACAAGTGGCTGAATCATTTTTAGATGCTGGGGCTGCTGTTAAACGCAAAAAAATTGCCAACCAAGTTTATAAAGATATCGCAACCCAGCGTATTACTCTTGAAAAAGCTATTACGGTCTTAGGAAAGCTAAATCGCAATCAAAAGCCCGGCTGGTTAACATTTTCAAATAAAGATAATAGCTAAGTTAATCATACCGTAAAAACCTACAAAGCCTTAATTACTAATTAAGGCATACCGACCTAAACAAATGTATTAACTTAATTTTCAGCTAAAATTTTAGTTATAAAATAAGTAAAATATTTTCAAAGTAATTACATTCAGCAAGTCACTGTTTGCAAATGAATTATTTAAAAAAGACAAATAAAGCAGTGAATTATTGCGAAAACGCTCATGTTCAACATTTGACCGAACCCAATATTTATAGCAAAATAGTACCATGAATTGTTAATGAAAATGTTAACAAAAACAAAATGAATTACTTGGTAGGAAAAGTACTATGAAAAACTCATTGTTTAAGCTTGCAACATTACCTTTATTGATCGCTTCAGGCTTTGCAGCAGCATCAACGAACCTAGTAGCAAATGGTTCTTTTGAAAACACTGCAACAATTTCTGGAACATGGGGATTATTAAATCAAGTCTCAGGTTGGCAACGTTCAAACAATGCTAAGTTTGAAATCCAAACCAATAAGCTTGGCCTTATCAAACCTCAAGATGGCAGCCAGTATTTAGAGTTAGATTCGACAGCTAATTATAGCGTTTCGCAAACATTGAATACTGATGTTGATCATAACTATGAAGTAAGCTTTTATTATTCAGCACGTGTAAGTGGTGATGCAAATACTAATAAAGCAGAAGTATATTGGGATGGTGAGTTACTCGATACGTTAAATTCAACCACCAAAGACTGGCAAAAGTTTACGTACACTGTAAAAGCAAGTTCAGCAGCAACCGAACTTAAATTTATCGGCGCAGGTAAATCTGATTCATTAGGTGCGTTTATTGATGATGTTAAAGTAACTAGCCAATGTGCATCTGGCTTATACGGTATTAATAACTTCGGTACGAATGAAGAAGGATTTGTTTACTTTTTCAATACTGACACAAACACATACTCTAAAGTAACGGGTTTAAGTAACACGGCATCAAATATTGCATCACATAATGGTGTTTTATATTTCATGGAGCAATTAGATAGCTCGACTAAAATCTCGCAAATTTTATCACTTGACCTTGCTACGAATGAGCAGGCATTGGTTACATCTGCAACTTCGTACCCGATTTACCGCTCTGCAATGAACGCTGATGGCACAACATTACGTACCACAAGCAAAACATACATGTACGATTTTGACCTAGCTACAGGTGATAAAACAGTACTTGGTAAATTAACTTTCCCTGGTGATTCGTTCGCTGATGGTGATATTGCTTATTCAGCTGATAATAATGTTCTTTACGTTCTTACCGGTAAAGCACTTTATACTATTGACCAAGGTTCAATGGAGTTGTCTTTAATTGGTGAGCATGGTGTTGATCAAGCATCTGGTATCGCAATTGCTGCAGATGGCACAATTTATGTTTCAGGACGTGTAAAAGGCGAGAACGCTAAAATTTACCGATTAGATCAAAATACTGCGGCGGCAACATTCATTATGGATGGCCCTTCACATGTTAATGATTTAACGTTTGTTGATAGTAACTACTGTAACTAATTTACACTGTTAATAAGTCTTTATTTAAAGGCCGAGTAATTTATTACTCGGCCTTTAGTATTTGTTACACAATGCCACCTTATTTACCCGCTATACAAAAAATGAGCAAGTGTCATTTCATTACGCTTATTACCGCAAAGCCCCTTAGTGCCTTACGCTGACGCTTTAAAGCCATCAGTAATCTAACTATCGCAAGCACTTCCCCTGCACTGCCCGTGTATGTATACTTAGGCGCAATTGTAGCTAGGATAAGGGTGTGACTCTTACCCACTAAGCAATCTTAGTGAGCAAACCATTACCTTAGCTGCATTAAAAATAATATTCATGGCCACCCGTTCTATTTGTGTTGAAAGCACATGAACGACCAAAGCAAAAAATATAAGGCCGCAATAATTAACGTTGAGTTAGGAAGTAAATATGAGTTCATTACCTAAAGCAGGTGATTTTTTAGGGCATCCTAAAGGATTATTTCTGTTGTTCGGCACAGAAATGTGGGAGCGATTTGGTTATTACGGCATGCGTGCCATTTTAGTACTTTATCTTGTTGCTATTGTCCAAGACGGTGGTTTTGGTTGGAGTAATGCAGACGCACTAAGCCTTTATGGTACGTTCACAATGGCGGTTTATATCACTCCATTATTTGGTGGTTGGTTAGCTGATAACGTACTTGGTCAACGAAAAGCTATTATCATCGGCGGTCTACTAATGGCTGCTGGCCATTTTACTATGGGTATCCCCCACGATATGTTAGCCGGCCAACAAGAAAACGTATTTTATATCGGTCTTGCTTTATTATGTATGGGTAACGGTTTATTTAAACCTAACATCTCAACTATGGTTGGCGACTTGTATAAAGAGGGTGATCAACGTCGTGATGGCGCCTTCACAATCTTCTATATGGGTATCAACTTAGGTGGTGCGCTTGGTCCACTTGTTGCGGGTTTCGCAGCTGCATCTATGGGTTGGCAATATGGCTTCATTGTAGCAGGTGTTGGTATGCTTGTATCTGTGGCGATGCAAGTGGTTTTAAGTAATAAATACTTAGGTGATATTGGTGTTGTTCCTGCAGCTAAATTAGCGCAATCACAATCAACTTCAGATACCAAAGAGCCGCTAACTAAAGTAGAAACTGACCGTATCAAAGTTATTTTCACTATGAGTGTATTTAGTATCATATTTTGGATGGGTTTTGAGCAAGCCGGTGGCTTGATGAATTTATTCGCAAATGATTACACAGACCGTATGTTGTTCAACTTTGAAATTCCAGCCTCTTGGTTTCAATCATTAAACTCTATTTTCATTATCATTTGTGCTCCTATCGTTGCCATCGTTTGGCTAAAACTTGATAAACGTGAACCTAATTCACCCGTTAAGTTTGCCATTGCGTTGATATTTTTAGCGCTTGGTTTCATCACTATGATTTTAGCACTTATGACTCAAGGTCACGGTGAGCCGTTACAGATCAGCATGATGTGGTTAGTGTTATTTTACTTATTCCATACTCTGGGTGAATTATGTTTATCACCTATCGGCTTATCAATGGTGAGTAAACTAGCACCACTGCGTTTAGCATCAATGCTAATGGGTATTTGGTTCCTATGTACTGCGGTTGCAAATAAGATTGCAGGTTTCGTTGGTTCATTCTTAGGTGAAGGCGAAGAAGCGCTTGATAACGCATTAGGCATTTTTATTGGTTTAGGTGCCACTGCTGTTCTCTCTGCTGTGATCATGTACTTACTAAGCGATAAGCTTGTTAAGTGGATGCACGGTGCAGAAGGTCAACACGAGCCACAAACACAAGAACACATTTTAGCTGAAGAGCTTGAAGTAGTTGCTGAAAAACCGTAACTCTGTGTTTATTATCTCCCCACAAGCTATGACGCTTGTGGGGATTTTTGTTGCTCTATTTATATCACCATGATTAATTCCTGCCAACCAAACGTCGATTTAAGTTACGATATTAATAAGGCTGACTTCAAAGCGCGTAACAAAAGATTATAAATTACTTTTCAACAGCTTCATTAAACACATCTGATAGGCCACCACGCACGTTCAACGAAACGCTGTAGCACTGCTAGCAAAATGCCCCAGCCATTACTAGTGACCTTAGCTTAGCGCAGAAGAGTTAGTTTTTTAACAAATACGGCTCTAGCGTAAACAATTTATTACACCACGTATATTTAATAAGGGGTGAATAGTTCCTTTATTTGATTATTTACCCCCTTAAATAAGAATAAATTAATTCTATTTATCAATAAGTTAACAAAAGTTTAAGTTACTTAATACAAGACCTTTCAATACAAATCTCAAAACCAAGCATTAATGCTTATGCATTTTAAAATGATCGTCCCATTTAATTTACAAATAGCCTGCTAGCTAAATAGATGCGAACTCTTCCCCTTTGTCTAGTTATAGTTAATTATCTGCGCATCAGACACAACAAGACGCAGTGTTTATTGCGGGAGAATTATTATGAGTGAAGTAACTAACCCTTTAGGTTTGGTAGGTATCGAGTTTACTGAATACGCTACACCTGATGCAGATTATATGGATAAAGTATTTACCGATTTTGGTTTTTCAAAGCTCAAAACATTTAAAGGTAAAGACATTGTTTATTACAACCAAAACGATATTCACTTTTTACTAAATAATGAACGTGATGGTTTCTCTGCAGAGTTTGCAAAAAGTCATGGTCCTGCAATTTGTTCTATGGGTTGGCGTGTAGAGAATGCTCAACAGGCATTTGACACCGCAGTAGCCCGTGGTGCAAAACCCGCGACTGATTCAACTCATAAAGACCTACCATACCCGGCAATTTACGGTATTGGTGACAGCTTAATTTATTTTATTGAGCAATTTGGTGACAAAGGTTCAATCTATGAGCAAGACTTTGAAGACTTAAGCGAACAAAACATTGTTGATGATAAAGGCTTTATTCGCATCGACCATTTAACTAATAACGTTTATAAAGGCACTATGGAAACATGGGCTAACTTTTATAAAGACGTCTTTGGTTTTACTGAGGTTCGTTACTTTGATATCAAAGGCCAAAAAACAGCCTTGATCTCTTATGCTCTTAAATCACCGTGCGGCACCTTCTCGATTCCAATCAATGAAGGTAAAGGCAACGATAACAACCAAATCGATGAATACCTTGGTGAATACAATGGCCCAGGCGTGCAGCATTTAGCATTCTTAACAGATGACCTAGTAAGCTCACTAGATAAGCTTGATAAATCAACCATTGCCACGCTTGATATTATCCCTGAATACTACGATACAATTTTCGATCGTGTACCTTGGGTTGCAGAAGATAAAGAAAAGATCCGTGAACATCAGATCTTAGTCGATAGCCAAAGTGAAAATTGCTACTTGTTGCAAATTTTCTCGAAAAACTTATTTGGCCCAATCTTTATCGAGATGATCCAACGTGTTGATGACGGCGGTTTTGGTGAAGGTAACTTCCAAGCACTGTTTGAATCAATCGAGCGCGACCAAGAGCGCCGCGGCGTTTTATAAGCACCGTATTGTAAATTTAAAAAGCAGCGTACTTCGCTGCTTTTTGTCGTTTCATCAATATTATAAATGACAATCTGAATTTCACTGTTTAAATCGCGCTATTCATCACCATATCCACTGTAAAGCGCGACTGACTAAACCAAAGGAAATGTAATGAGTTTAATTAACGAAACCCATGATATAAATTTAACTAGCTGGGTTGCCTCAGCGAACGTTGCAAATTGTGACTTCCCAATTCAAAACCTACCATTTGCAGAAGTACGTCGTAAGAACTCTGACGAAGCTTTTCGTGGTGCCGTTGCCATTGGCGACCAAGTTATCGACCTTGCCAAAGTAAACGAGTTAGCTATTTTCTCAGGCGATGCACAAACAGCCATAGCAGCAGCAAGCCAAGCAACATTAAATGAATTTATGGGTCTTGGTCAGCAATATTGGTCAGCGCTACGTTTAGCATTATCTAAAGCATTACGCGAAGGCGCCGCTGAACAAGCTAAGTTAAGCGACGCATTAATTGCCCAAGCAGACATTGAGTTTGCATTGCCATGTCGTATTGGCGATTACACTGACTTTTACACATCTATCTATCATGCAACAGCAGTCGGTAGCTTATTCCGTCCTGACAACCCGTTACTGCCTAACTATAAATGGGTCCCCATTGGTTACCATGGCCGTTCTTCATCAATTGATGTGTCAGGTCAAACCTTTCATCGCCCAAATGGTCAAACTAAGGCGCCAGACGCTGAAGTACCATCGCTTGGTCCGTGTAAACGTTTAGATTATGAGTTAGAGCTAGGCATTTATTTAGGTAAAGGTAATGAATTAGGTGATGCCATTGCTATCGAAAACGCTGAAAACCATGTATTTGGTTTTTGTGTATTCAATGACTGGTCAGCACGTGACTTACAGGCATGGGAATACCAACCATTAGGTCCATTCCTTGCGAAAAACTTTGCTTCAACTGTATCACCGTGGATTGTAACCACCGAAGCATTAGCACCTTATAGAACATCATGGACTCGTGATGAAAATGACCCACAACCATTAGATTATTTAGAATCAAGCCAAAACCGTGAGCTTGGCGCCTTTGATATAAAAATGGACGTACAAATTGAGACCGCTAAAATGCGTGAACAAGGTGCTGCACCTTCATTAGTATCTAAATCAAGTTTCAAACATTCATACTGGACAGTGGCACAAATGGTGACTCATCACACAGTAAATGGTTGTAACTTTATGCCAGGTGATATGCTGGGCTCAGGTACGCAATCAGGTCCGACTCATGAAGAAGCCGGTTCATTACTTGAACTGTCTCGTGGTGGTAAAGAAAAAATCACCCTTAATAACGGTGAACAACGCAGCTTTTTAGAAGATGGCGACAACGTTATTATGCGTGGTTGGTGTGAAAAAGCCGGTTTTGCTCGTATCGGTTTTGGCTGCGTAGAAGGAACGGTTCTTCCTGCTAAGTAACTAAGTTGTAAACATTTATTAAATGTATTTATTATAAGGAGGCGACCAACGCCTCCTTTTTTAAGATTAATTACAATTTTTTACTGGCTTTTTCAGCTCAGATTGCTATCTTAATTCGGTTAATAGCCAGTGTTTATAAGCCATGTCAGCATTTATTAAGTCTTTTTATCACAAATTATTCCCAGCTAGACAGCTGTTGATCCGCCAAAATGGTGAGGTTAAACATGTGATATTAGCACCTTGGTTACAAATATCAGCCGTAGCTATTATTTTAATTGCTTTAATTTGGTTGGCTGTTTCGACCCTGCGAATATACTCTCAAACCAACAAGATTTCCGATATCGAACAAAGCCAATTATCAAAACAACAACAGTGGCAGCAACAAAGTAAAGAACAACAAGCACAATACGATAAACAGTTAGCCCAGCTTGCGGTGCTAGAGCAAAAGCATGCTTTATTGCAGAGCATGATCGATTCTTTACCTGAGTCGATGAGTAATCCCACACTGCCAGCAGCGCCGCCAGAAGGTGAACTCGGCGAACAACAAGAAGAGTTCCACGAACCATTAGTTGATGAAAACCCTAACAGCGCACACACTCTTTCACTCTCTGACTCTGTTAATATCGAGCAACGTTTTGCACTACTCGATAGCCAATACCAACACAGCTTTTTACAAATAGAGCAACAAATAGAACGCCGCCAGCACGATATTTTAGCGATGCTCAAAGGTGCAGGACTTGATACCGCCTTGGCGCGTCGTCTAGATGGTGATATGACAGAAACCGCGCAAGGTGGTCCGCTGGATTTATTTGATGAATCAAAGATCCCAGCTGAATTTTTAGTCATCGCAGATAAACTATTGGCGTTGAATAAGCTTGAAAATTTACTCAGTGAGTTACCGCAAACTCTGCCTGCAGCAAATTACTATATTTCGAGTAGTTTTGGCCTGCGTAAAGATCCAGTGAATAACCGTCATGCTTATCATAAAGGTGTTGATTTAGCAGGTTGGCATAAAACCGAAATATTCGCCCCCGCTGATGGCACTGTATTACGCGCAGGACGCAACGGTGGTTATGGTAATTTTATCGAACTGCAACATAAAAACGGCTTTGTAACTCGGTTTGGTCACTTAAATAAAATCAACGTTAAAAAAGGCCAAACGGTAACCAAAAATGATGTTATCGGATTAATGGGCAGCACTGGCAGAAGTACTGGCACTCACCTACACTATGAAGTATTACTTAACGACAAACATGTCAATCCAGTCAAAATAACAAAGGCGCTTTCTCGTGTTCGGTAAAAAAAAATCAACAGTAAGTAGTTCTGCAAATTCTCAACTAAAAAGAACTAGCCACACTCCTTCGATCATTTCTGAAGATGTTCGCTTAACGGGCAGCTTAGTGAGTCAAGGTGAAGTACAGCTTGATGGTCGCATAGATGGTGATGTTCGTGTTAACCATTTAGTTATTGGTAATACCGGTTGTGTTGAAGGCTCAGTGGTCGCTGAAAGCGTGATTGTAAAAGGTAAAGTAATCGGCTCGCTCAACGCCAGCAAAGTAGTTATTGAACGTTCAGCGCAAGTGCACGGGGATGTTTATCAAGATACTTTAAGTATTGATGCTGGTGCAATTATTGAAGGTAACTTAAAACAACGCCATGAAGCTGAAACGGTTGAATTAATTACCAATAACGCAGAATCAAAGCCGGAGCTTACATCTGCGCTCAGTGAAGGTGATAATGACTTGTCGTTTTTCAACAAACAAGCCGCAGAGAAAAAATAATCGCTTTATTTTACTTTTTCTTAGTAACGTACATCGTAATATCAGCAGTGAAGACCAATTCACTGCGAGTATTGTAAAGCTTCACTGGCACCACTAAATCCTCTTTATCTAGCCATTGTCTTGGCATTGCAATTTCTGCCACAGCTGTGACATCAGTATCAACCTTCGCTAAGTACTGCACCGTCATTCCTTTAGGGATCCAGCGATGAGTTTTATATGGCACGGTAGCATCAACCATCACACCGGCACATAACTCAGCTAAATTACATTGCGCAATAGCATGGATAGTCCCAATATGATTGTGCACACTCCGTCGGTTTTTAACCATTGCGCTGCAATGTCCGTCACGTAAATCTAAAACAGTGGGTTTCATGGAGCCAAAATAAGGGGCTTTAAAACACACGACTTTAGTAAATAACCAATTGCCAAATGGTAGACGCTTAAAACTATGCCATGCAGTTAAAACTGTAGATTTATTACTCATTATTATTTTCCATTGAATGTCGCTATTGCAAAATTAGCACATCAGACCAGTTAGCAAAAGTGCATTTATACTTATAATCTTACTAGCTATATTCTTATAGATGGGTCATATGCCCTTTCTTTTTTATCTTTGCAGACCTAAAATACGCGGCAAAAGGAGCACTCATGCCAACAACCGATCGCCGCAATCATCTTAGTGTTATTTTAATTCTCGCTCTTCTGGTTATATTCTGCCCATTAGCGATTGATATTTACTTACCCGCATTTCCTGATATAGCGCAAGCATTGGCTATTGATGAGCAGCAAGTGCAACTTACCGTCGCTATTTTTATGCTGACGGTTGGCTTAGGTCAGCTTATAGCAGGTCCTTTAGCCGACAAGTTTGGCCGCCGTCCAGTCGCACTATTTGGCATCACACTGTATGGATTTGCCGGGATGTTGGCTTTTTTAGCACCTAGTTTTAGCATTCTGATGCTTGCACGTGCACTGCAAGGTTTTGGGGCTTGTGCCACTTTTGTAGTTGCATTTGCGATTGTTCGTGATACCTACGGCAGTGCTAAAAGCGGCCAAATGATCACTTACCTAAATGGTATTGTGTGTTTTATTCCGGCGTTAGCACCTATTTTAGGCGCTTGGCTGACTGTGCAATTTGGCTGGCGGATAAACTTTTTATTTTTGGCGGGGTTTGCTTGTGTTGGACTAATGATCACTGCCATATATTTTAAAGAAACACGCCCTGCGGATAGCCACTATGAGGGCCACATACTCGATTTACGTCGTTTTATACCAATCATTAGCACGCCTATTTTTCTTTTTAATAGCCTAATTTGTATGGTGGCAATGTCGGCTATTTTAGCTTTTGTAACATTAGCACCGGGATGGATCATGACCGAGTTAGGTGGATCGGTCAGCGATTTTACTTTTTGGTTTACTCTCAATGCCATTGTTAGCATTGTAGCTAGCTTTATTGCACCATTGTATATCAAACGCCATAGTCAAAAAGCGTTACGCATAGGTATGAGTTTATTAATTTTCTCTGGTGTACTGATTTTAATTCTCGGCCAGTTTAAAAGTGCCTTTGCTTTTATGCTGCCAGTGTTGATTGCTGCGCTAGGCTTTGCACTTAGCTTAGGCTCAGCGGCTGGAATGGCATTGTCACATTTTGCTAAACAAGCAGGTACTGCATCTGCGTTAATCGGTTTAATGCAAATGAGCGGCGCTGGAGCATTGGTTATGCTCACCCAAGTGCTCCCTTTCAATGCGCCCGAGTTTATTGCTTTTCACTTATTATTATTGCTGCCACTGTGGGTTATACTGCTCAGTAATAAAGCACACGCTTATCACCCTAAAAACACATAAAAACAATGATCAATTTTGAATTTTTACTGTCATTTTTAGCCGCGAGTTTTTTAATCGCTGTTGCACCAGGTCCTTCCAATGCTTTTTTAATGGCGCAAACTTTTGCCAATGGCCGCGCAGCAGGCTTACAAAGCGCATTTGGTTTTGCTTTAGGCGGAGTGGCGCATACTTTATTTGCCGTTGTCGGTCTTACGGCTATCCTAAAAGCCTCAGAAGTGGCTTATACCAGCGTACAATACGCTGGTGCTGCCTACTTATGTTATTTAGGTGTTATGATGTTTAAAAGCACATTTATCCAGTCAGAGTGCAGTAGCGAAGATAAACCCCATGTAAGCACCAAGAAAAAAACTAATGTTATGTTTCAGGCTATGATGACTGAAGTGCTCAACCCTAAAGTAGCGTTATTTTTTATTGCGTTTATTCCGCAGTTTGTTGATCCAACCCTGTCATCATCAACTACATTTCAATTAGCTTTCTTTGGCTTACTGTATCCACTTTTTGCGTTTCCGATTGACTGCACGTATATTTACTTTGGCGATAAAATTGCAGGCTACTTTCGAGAGCACCCGCAAAGCCAAATTTGGATTGATCGTATAACAGGTGTAGTATTTGTAGTTCTTGCGGTTAATCTACTCATCTAAAAAAAAAGAGTCAACATGGAACAAAAACAGCAAACCCTTCCAGCGCAAAAAAATATTGCTTTAGTTGCACACGATGGTAAAAAAGCAGCCTTGCTAGCCTGGTGTAATAAACATCGCGATAACCTCAGTAAGCACACTTTATATGGCACAGGCACCACAGGTCATTTAATTGAGCGAAATACTGGACTTGAAGTTATCAAACTACTTAGTGGCCCTATGGGGGGCGATCAGCAGTTAGGCGCTAAAATTGCGGAGCATGAAATTCATGTGTTGATTTTCTTTTGGGACCCCCTTGCATCTCAACCTCATGATCCGGATGTTAAAGCGTTATTACGCTTAGCTGCGGTATGGAATATTCCAGTGGCGTGTAATGAAGTCAGCGCAGATATGATTTTAAGCTCGCCTTTGATGCATAACGAGCTTGAACGGTCATTGCCAGATTACGAGAAATACCTCGCAACCCGACAAGTCATTCTATAAGCACCCTTTAACGATAAAGCATACTTGCCCATTTAGTGAGTCCGGCGGTTACACTACCAAAGTGATCGCCGTTTACCATTTTAATATCACCTAAGTGCTCAACTAATGCAGCTTTTATTAGTGGCGATTGCGCGCTGCCACCGGTAAGGTAAATCACATCAGGAACGGTCCCTGCATCTTTAATCGCTTGTTTTGCTAAACTTACTATTTGCATAATCGAATCATCAACCGCCACAGCTAAATCAGCTCGTGATAGCACTTTATGTAATTGCGGTGCTAAAAACCCTAATTCACAGTCATACTCAGTCACTGACGAAAGCGCAATTTTTGCCGCCTCCCCTTGCTGTACCAGCTGATGACCTTGCTTATTTTGCTGCAAATCGATCAGTCGTTGAAATAACTCAGGTGCTTGTACTTCACGCAACTGCGTAAGTAATTCTCGGTGATGACTTTGACTATAAAACTGACTTTGCAAGTTCACATCATTAATTTTACACGCTTGCCAAAACGCCTGATTCGGTAAAGGTAAGCCTGACTTAAACGTAGTACCTAAACCTAGTAATGGCATAAGTGCGTGGTAGCTCAGTGCAATGTCTAAATCATTACCACCAACACGTTTACCTGTATGCGCTAAAAAGTCACTATCACGATCATTATTATTACGAAAGCTTGGGCCCATTTGCACAAACGAGCAATCACTGGTCCCCCCGCCAATATCAATAACCAAAACTTTTTGGTCTTCGGTTAGGTCACTTTCATAATCAATCCCAGCTGCCAGTGGTTCGTATAAAAAAGCCACGTCTTGAAAGCCTGCTCGTTTAGCTGCGCGCTCTAAAATACTAATGGCTTGCTTATTTGACTCTTCCCCGCCCACTGCTTGAAAGTTCACAGGGCGACCTATAACGGTGTGTGTTAGTTGTTTTTGTAACGACGCTTCAGCACGCTGTTTTATTTTTAAAATCATCGCAGTCGCAATGTCTTCAAAAAAGTTAATTTGCCCTTGCTTTAAACCTGTAGCCCCAAAAAATGATTTAGGAGATTTAACAAAATAACCTTCTTCTGGAAATTGTACATATTCACTAATGGCTTCACGACCGATAAATAAACTTTCATCGCCAGGGACAAGATCTAAATCTGATTTAATGCGAGGCATCGTGTTAAGCAGCGCTTGGCGCTGAATTCTAAAGTCGCTTTCGTAAGCGGTGCCAGTTAAATGTTGTGCAACAAAATCAACGACTAATGCACTATGGTGCGTATATAAGGTTGAGGGTAGGTAAAACTTACCTTGCTCTAAGGGTACTAACTCAACTGTATTTTGAGCATTCATTACACCCATTGCGCAATTAGAACTACCATAATCAAAACCAACTACCATTACTTCACCACAACTAACATCAAAAGGCCGCGCAATTTAGCATACTTACGGCTTTTTTTAAATGTTAATCAGGATCGCGTTGACGTAAAAAACTGGCAAACCGTGGTAAACCGTTTTTAGTAAAACCATGGTATCGGTATGTCACCGTCGCTCCTATTGCGGGTGGATTTTGGCGCTGTGCGTTACTAAAGCCAGTACCAATTGAAAACTCTTTTCCTTGTGGTGTAACTACTTTTAACGCCCCTAGCATGCCAGTAAATTTGCCTTTTCCTGGAAGATGAGCAATGACGACCGCTTCACTATCAAAATAAGGTTTTAACTTTAACAGCGCATCAGAACGGCCACTTTTATGCATTGCCGAGGCTAAATGCAGCATTACACCTTCACCACCTTGCTGAGTTACTTTATCAAAGTACGCAGATAATGCCTGCTCTGTAGTAAATTGATACTGCTGTACTGCTTGGATGTGAGGCTTATTTAATGTTTTTACTAAACGTAGATAATTTTCATAGCGTACTGCAAAGGGATTATGTTGATCTGGCATGTCAAATATCTGATAGGTGACTTTTTGCCAGTCACTATCCAACGGCTGTAAAGTGCGCACAATACCACTGAGGTCTGCAAAATCACCGCGCTTGGTCCACAACTCACCGTCTAACCTCAAATTAGGTAAATCAGCAATAAACCAGCCTGGCGCATGAATGGCATTGCCATTACGGGTTATCAACTGTGTTCCCGTCCAAATCGCACGGACCCCATCAAACTTCTCACTAACGAGATAGTTTTCAATGTCAAGCACTTGATCTTGTTGGTAAACCTTGGCAAGTTGGGCATCTGCGGTGATCTGTGTATCAGTTGCTAAGCAAGTAAAAGTACTGATCAGCAACCATAATACTGTTAGTCCTTTAAGCATATCGGTCTCCTTGTTTATCACCAAGCAGACTAAACTATAGCTTAGTTTGTACCCATTGCCATAGCTGCTGTAAATTATCCATTTGAGAAACAGCTAAACTTAAATCGTGGCCTAGGGTGTGTTTATTCGGTATTGCAACCACAGGTACGTTTGCATTAGTTGCTGCTGTAACGCCGGTGTGTGTATCTTCAACAGCAATTGCTTGCTCTGCAGAAATCCCTAATGTTGTCAGTGCAAGTAAATAAGGGTCTCCCGCAGGTTTTGGATTTTGCACGTCGTCTTTAGTCACTACGCAGTCAAACCATTCATAAAAGCCATAGCCTTTTAAGATAGGTAACGCCTCATGGCGTGAACTACCCGTCACTAATGCCATCTTAAGATCGCTTTGCTTCACTACCTCTAATACCTCTTCGGCAAAAGGCATTAAAGGAGGTAAATTAGTAGTAACAAATTGCTCGAATGCATCATATTTAGCCTGCGCTAACCACTGCGGTGAAACCGATAAGTTATATTGCTCAACCACTTCAATTGCCGCATCTAAGGTCGGTCGACCTGAAAAACGTTGGCAAAAATCATCTTCTTCATAGCGCACGCCAAACGGTGCTAAAACATCATTCCAACAGTTAAAGTGGACACTTTCTGAATCAACTAAAGTGCCATCCATATCAAATAATACTGCTTTTAATGTCATCCTCATTCCTTTATTTTTCAGCAACAAAAAAGGCGCTCATAGCACCTTTTTGGTTTAATACTTATGCTGTTAAACCTGCTGGCGGCTCTGCAAATGCTTCTTCACCCGTTTCAACATCTACCAACTCGTAGCCACGTTCTTTTCTAACAACTTTTAGTACAGGTTTTTCAAATGCTGTTTTTAAACGCTCTGCGTCATCTCGTAACGCATCTAAGGTGTTGCCAAAAGGCGCTGCGCCCGTTTCTGACCAATTCGTTACTTTACCATTTAGGTTATATTCAACCTCATGTATTTGATATTGCGCCGCTTCATCTTTAGTTGCTTCACAAAAAATCACTCGGTAGTTCCAAAATCCAGCCATGTTCTTCTCTTGTTAAATTTAATTGTCGCTACTTTAGCAGTAACGCCTATTAATATAAACGAAAAAACCCGCTTTAAAAGCGGGTTTAATGATGTATTAACTAGCTAACTTTAAAAGAAGTTAACTTTAAACTCAGCGCCAACAAAACGCCCTTCATTAATCATTGCAGTATTGTTATTGAAGTCGATTGCACCAATTGACTGTTGCTTATCAAATAAGTTACGTGCAAAAACAGCTACTTGATATTCATAGTCACCATCAGCCCATGCATAACCACTGCGAAGACCAACTTCAGTAAGTGCTTTACCTTCAAACTCTACAGACTCATATAAGAAGTAGTTAATTTCACTACGGTATGAAACATCTGCGTAAGTAAAGAACTCACCTTCGCCTAACTCTTTGCTGTAACGTAAGGTTAAGTTAGAGATCCACTCAGGTGCATGCGGCAGGCTGTTACCATCGATAATAGCATTGCCATTTACCATAGGATCAGTAACCGTTAGCAAGCCATTTAAAGCACGATCAGGTACTGGAATAGAAATTGAATCGTCTTTAAGTTCAGTATTATTGTAGCTTAAGTTAAATGTAGCATTTAACTCATCTGTTAATACCCACTCAGTATCTAACTCAAAGCCGTAACCAGTGGTTTTATCGGCATTTAACAGACTTGTTGTGTTAGCGGTACCACCAACGGCTGTGAGTTGCTGATCATTCATTGTGTAATAAAAGATAGTCGCATTTACACGACCGCGACCGTCTAATACATCTGACTTAATACCAGTTTCATAAGAAGTAACCGTTTCTGAATCAGCTTTTGTAACGTCATTAGAAAAAGTAATACGGCCTTGAATACTTGGTGCACGGAAAGTATTAGCTATTCGAGCATATAAATTCACATCATCAGTCAATTTGTATGACGCAGATAAATCCCAGCTTACATGATTATCACTGGCGTCTTCTGTGCGGGTAATATCTGTTTGGCATTGCATTAAGTCAAAGTTACATACACTTAAGTCCGCTGGTACAATTTTACGAACTGCAACAAAGTCTTTGTCGTCATCTGAATAGCGAAGACCTGCAGTTAGTTTTAAATCGTCACTCACAGTGTAATCAACAGAGCCAAATACAGCCCATGCTGTAGTGTCTTGTTGTTGATTTACGTAGCCACTAAGTGCACCACCTGCCAACGTGTTATAACCAAAGTTTTCGATGGTTAATGACTCATCAAAATAAAATAAACCGGTTTGATAATTAAAATCACCAGCAAAATTGCTAGATAAGCGTAATTCTTGCGTATATTGGTTGTGATCAGGTAAACCACTTTCACTTTCAGACTGATAAGGTATAGTACCAGGACCGCCAACATAGCCGCCATCAATATCACCACGAGAATTGACTTCGGCGCTTTCCCAACCTGTTATTGATGTTAATGTATGATTTGCAAAATCATACTCAAGCTTTAAGCTTGCACCTTGAGAATCAACAACTTGAAACTCACGTGCAGCTGCATTATGGTAAACCACATCGGCATCAAAGCCATCAACTAACTCATTTGAGCCAGTTTTGATTGCGTTTGCATAAAATGGGATCGGTGTACCTTCCATATTACGAACGTGATAATTTAGTAAGGCTGAAAAGTCATCTTTTTCATATAAAAACTGAATACGTGCAGCACGGTCAGTGTAACCGCCTAAGATGTCGTCTTGCTCAAAGCCTGGTGCACGGTTATCAATGTAATCATCTTTGCCTTGCCACAATACAGACACACGTGCAGATAAGTTTTCAGTTAAACCACCGCCAACAGCGCCTCTGAAATCAATTGAATCATTTGTACCATATGATACTGAACCGAATCCATCAAACTCTTGACTTGGCTTTACAGAATCAAATTTTACCAGACCTGCCGGCGTATTACGGCCAAATAAGGTACCTTGTGGACCGCGAAGTACTTCGACACGCTCTACGTCAAAAACAGGAAAACCTTTTAAGATCGCATTTTCTTGCACTATGTCGTCAACAACGAGTGATACTGGTTGTGATGCATTCAAGTCAAAGTCGGTATTACCTAGGCCACGAACATAAAAACGTGGGAAAGTACGTCCATATGAAGACTCAATAGATAAGCTTGGGATCTTCGCATTCATAAAGCGAATATCCATACCAGCAGAGCCGTATGCATCAAGCTTTTCGCCTTGCAATGCAGATACTGCGACAGGTACTTCCTGTGCGTTTTCTACACGCTTGCGCGCAGTGATTTGAATAACTTCTAATTGCTTGCTTTGCGCAGTTGGAGCTTGTTCATCAGCAGCAAGAGTTGTAAATGAAGTACCTGCTACGGCAGAGAACAACGTTGCATTGATTAGGGTTGCTAACGTAGATCTTTTCATTGCTTTCATGTCGGGGTTTAACCTTTTTAGTGCACTCTTATTCAACGGTTGATGTGTTGCGCCAAATTCACTCGGCGGGCTCGGCCAATTTTTCGCGCCTTAAGTTAAGCTGCGCGGACCTCTTTGTCGAGAGTGCAAAACGAAGTAAAGAGGCTGAACGAACGCTGAAGATTATAGCATTGTGTGACACTTTTGCTGCATTAATATGTACAATAATATAAACTTTTTACAACAAATAACGGCACAATAAGCGAACTTGAGAGATTTTATGCAATTATATTTATTTTATACGGACATTTGTCCTGTCAATAAAGTGGTTGTAAATGTAGCAGGTATCACAAGTGGGAGCCGCTAAGTGACTATAATGATCATTGAGTAAACCTAGCATAGCCAAATTTAATTCTGCTATACAATGCTTCTGCAAAGTTAATCGATATATTTTATTGATAAATCATACCTTATGCTAATGTATATAAACACGACAGAGCTAATCATTAAGGATTAAGATGGATCTAACCACCACACTTTCAAAAAACTGGTCAGTACTGTTAGTACGCGGCCTCATTGCAATTATTTTTGGCGTTATTACTTGGTTTGCACCCAATGCATCTCTGAGTATTATGTTGTTATTTTTTGCGGGCTATTTTTTATTTGATGGCATGCTAAGAACATGGGTTGCTTGGAACTCTAAGCAACACAATCCCTATTGGCGCTGGTTATTGGCCGGTGGGGTGTTATCAATCATCGCAGGACTAGTTACCCTATTTGCACCAAACGTTACCGCGATACTATTACTTTATTATGTCGCTGCGTGGGCCATAGCGATTGGCGCTGTTGAAATTTTAATTGCGCTTAAATTAAGAGCGGAGATATCTAATGAGTGGATATTAATTATTACTGGGGCAATATCAGTATTATTTGGTTTATATTTAATCTTTAATCCTAGCGCAGGGATCCATACTTTACTTTGGTTAGTCGCCACTTACGCCGTACTATTTGGTGCTTTAATTGTATTATTTTCATTAAAGCTAAGAAAGATGGCACAACAGCAATAACTCATCAATAAAAACGAAGTAATTTGCTACTCGTTGCAGCAAATTACTTCTGCAAGACGATACCGGTACCGCTGGATTTATTTCGTTGCTCGTCCCCGCCTTAATGCAATTTCACCATCAATATGTATATCGCGTTGTGGGAAAGAAATAACGACATTATGCTCAGCAAATATTTTATATACGCTAAAACGAATATCACTGCGGACTTGGCGCAACATGGTTTCTGATTCAGCACAAACCCAAAAAATAGCATTGAACACTAAAGAGCTTTCAGCAAAATCATCAAATAACACTGAAGATGCCGGCGTCGGGAGTATTGCAGGATGTTCGCTCAACACTTTTTTGATCAGTTTTTCAACTAACAATACATCTGATCCATATGCCACACCAACACTGACAGACGAACGAGCATTGCGGTCAATCAAGGTCCAATTCGTCACTGTGTTTTCGAGTAGTTGACTGTTTGGTATAAGCATGTGCACACCATCGTTGCGACGAATGCGCGTGGAGCGAGTATTAATCGTTTCAACCACCCCTTTGGCGTTGCCCACTTCTAAGAAATCTCCAATACGAATTGGCCGCTCCCACATTAAAATCCAGCCACTAATAAAGTTATTAATGATATTTTGTGCCCCGAATCCTACACCAATAGCTATAGCGCCAGAAACAAAGGCAAATGCTGTTAACGGAATATTTAACACTTCAAGGGAGGTAAATATTAAAATTGCGATACTTAACACTAAATAAATACGGGTAAATAAATACACCGCATCAGGGTTCATTTTACGTGCGAGCAGAGTTTTTCGTATTAATCGACCAATCCATGTAACCACAAACCACATGGCAAAGAGTATCAAAGGCACTTGAATAACTTTAGCTACAGTAATTTCGATATTGTTATAGCTAAAAATTACATACGATAAATAATGAGAGATTGACTCTAACGTCATACTTTTTCCAAAATTAATAAAACAAATAGCTATTCAGAGTTAAGTAAGCTTAGCACGCCATAATGGCATTTACGGAGAAGTTAAAGTTCAATATGTTTTTTATGAACAAATCATTAACATTTTCTTACAGGTAATGCTATATAAGTACTGTAAGCTTAAATAAAGCACGAGGAACGAATGATGTCACAACTGACCTTAAATCAAAAATTAGCCACGCTACAACCTTTAGTTGATTTGCAACTGTTTGAATCAAGTATTGAATACCGCAATAAAATTTTGTCTGTGCTTGCAGAGCAAGAGCATACTCTTAATTGCATTAACAAAGAGTTTGGTCACCAGCAACCGGCAAGTTTTGGTAGCGAAAAAAAGTTTGTTTTAGGTTACAACTAATTTTGCTACTTCGCGCATGCAATATAAACCAAAATTCTCAATTAAGTACCAACCTGTAGTAGCTTTAATACGTCCTACTGTTTAAGGCTACTATTTCTCGATTTGCACTATTTTTACCTAAAAACACGTTTTTTGCGCTCAATCCCCACCTTAAACCGATAAACTTAGTTGTATATACATGAAAATTTGCTAAGTTATGGGTGTTTTATGTCTCGCCTGTTTTTCAAGGCTCACCTATTTTATGGAGTTCTCATGCGTAAGACCCTTATAGCAACTACAATTGCTAGTGCATTATTATTATCTGCTTGTAGTTCGCAAAACGATGCAGATACAAAAGAGCAAACGACTCAAGTACAAACAGCCAATGTAGACAACGTATTAATGAAACCAAGTCCATTACAATATATGGCACCAGAATTTGATAAATTTGGTACCAGTGATTATGAACCGGCATTTGATGCAGGTATTGCGCAGCAAAAAGCGCAAATCACGGCTATCGCTAACAACCCAGCTCCAGCTACATTTAAAAACACCTTAGTTGAATTAGAACTATCTGGCGAATTGCTTGATCGCGTTTCAACCGCTTTCTATAACTTATCTGGTTTGATCTCTAATGATGAGTATCAACGTATTGCAGCAAAAATGGCCCCAGTGTTATCTGCGCATTCTGATGACATTTATCTTAACAAAGCATTATTTTCACGTGTTGAAACCATTAATGGCAATAAAGCGAAGTTAAATGCCGAAGATCAGCGTTTAGTTGAGTTTTACTACACTAAGTTTGTTAACGCTGGTGCAAAATTAGATGAAGCACAAAAAGCCAAAATGCGTGAAATCAACGCAGAGCTTGCTAAGTTATCAACAGCCTTCTCGCAAAACGTATTAAAATCGTTTAAAGAGGACGTGGTATTAGTAACCGATAAAAGCGAACTTGCTGGCCTTTCTGACGCTGAAATAGCAAGCCTTGCCGCTGCCGCTAAAAAAGCAGGTAAAGAAGGCTACATGATCACGTTGGTGAACACCACGCAACAGCCGATTCTCAGCAGCCTAGAAAACCGTAAGTTACGTGAACGTATTTTTAAAGCATCAACGACTCGTGCGCAAAATACCAATGGCCCTATCATTATCAAAGAAACCAATTTGCGCGCTCAAAAAGCAGCACTACTTGGCTACAAAAATTGGGCTTCATATGTAATGACCACACGTATGGCTAAAACCACTGAAAACGTTTATGGCATATTAGATGACTTAGCACCTAAAGCCGTAAATAAAGCAAAAGCTGAAGCTGCTGAAATTCAAAAAGTAATTGATGCATCAGGCGAAAAGTTTACTGTACAACCATGGGACTGGGCATTCTATTCAGAAAAAGTGCGCCAAGCTAAGTACGACCTAGATCCTGCTTTAGTTAAGCCATACTTTGAAATGCAATCAGTGATCCATAACGGTTTATTCTTTGCGATGGAAAAACTATACGGCATTACTTTCAAAGAGCGTAAAGATTTACCACTTTATCACGAAGATGTAATGGCGTTTGAAGTGTTCAACGCCGATGGTAGTTCTATTGGTTTATTCTACATGGACCCTTATGCTCGTGAGGGTAAACGTGGCGGTGCTTGGATGAGTGCATATGTTAGCCAAAGTGGCTTAAAAGGCACAAAACCTGTAATTTATAACGCGCAAAACATTCCTAAACCTGCAGATGGTCAGCCAACACTGATGACTTTTGACGAAGTTACGACTATGTTCCATGAATTTGGTCATGCGGCACACGGTTTGTTCTCAGACGTAAAATACCCAAGCCTTGCAGGCACTGCAACAGCTCGTGACTTTGTTGAATTCCCGTCACAAGCGAACGAAGATTGGAACATCGAACCAACTGTACTTGCTAACTACGCGAAGCATTACAAGACGGGTGAACCAATTCCTAAAGAATTACTCGACAAAGTACTTGAGTCACAAAACTTCAACCAAGGTTTTGGTACCACTGAGTATTTAGCTGCAGCATTACTTGATATGGAATGGCATTCATTTGGTGTTGATAAGAAAATAACTGATGTACAAAAATTTGAGCATGACGCGTTAGAGAAACACGGCATTGCTTACTACCCAGTACCACCGCGTTATAAGTCTTGCTACTTTAGCCACACCTTTGCTGGTGGCTATTCAGCAGGTTACTATGCATACCTTTGGACTGAAGTATTTGCAGCTGATGCCTTTGCGCATATGACAAAGCAAGGCGGCTTAACTCGTGACAACGGTGATAGCTTCCGCAAAGAGATTTTATCAAAAGGTAACAGTCGCGACTTAATGCAAAGCTATATTGAGTTCCGTGGTCAAAAGCCAACTACCGACGCCCTACTTAAGCGCCGTGGTTTAGTTAAGTAAACCAAACTAATTATAATGGGAGTCCGTAATGGGCTCTCATTTTTTATCGCCATTATTCATCCTAATCTTGTTACCTTCTAACTAAAATCAACACCTTACAGAAGATATATATGCTAATCTAAATAAAAAATTTAGGTTACACAATGCAAAATATACTTTTATTTTCAACTTGCTTACTACTAAGTGCATGTGCTACAGAGCCAACTGAGCACGCCGATATAGTGATCGCTAATGCGACGATCATCGACGTAACAACCGGACAACTCAGCGTTGAACAATCCCTTGCTATTCGCGATGGTGTGATCATAAAGCGCGCTAACAACTCACTAAAAAATAACTACATTACTGAGAATTACATTGATGCTAATGATCAATTTTTAATGCCAGGCCTTTGGGATATGCATGTCCATTTTGGCGGCGGTGAAGCGCTTATAGCCGAAAACAAAGCCCTGTTACCACTTTACCTCGCGTATGGCATTACTACAGTACGTGATGCTGCTGCTGATTTAAGTGAGTCAGTTTTAAGCTGGCGAGAGCAAATTAATAATAACCAATTAGTTGGCCCGACCATTTATACATCAGGGCCCAAACTCGAAGGTAAAGACTCTATTTGGCCTGGCAACTTAGAAGTTGAAACTGTCGAGGAAATGAATGCTGCTATTGATACGCTTGATGCTATGAATGTGGATTTTGTGAAAATCACCGATAGTGCATTAACACCTGAACTTTATTTAAAAGCAGTTAAAGAAGTGAAAAAACGTGGCTACCAAATATCTGGTCATATTCCGTTTTCGCTATCAGTTACAGATGTATCAAATGCAGGGTTAGATGCCATTGAGCATATGACCTACTTGTTAAAAGCCGCAGCAATTAATGAACCTGAAATATCAGCAAAAGTGGCTTCAGGTGAACTGAGTTACCGCAGTGCTTTGCCAATTATTACAGCAAATATTGATAACCAAACAGCTTTAAATAAATACGCCGTGTTAGCTCAAAATAACACGGCCGTAGTACCTACTTTAATTGGTGGTCAAATCACCGCTTATATTGATGAAGATAACCATCAAGATGATGAGTTTTTAAATTATTTAGGTAAAGGTCTTAAAGCCACTTACCAATGGCGTGTAGACAGAGCCAATAAAGATACCCAAGATCAAATCAAACAACGTAAAGAACGCTTTGTTAAAACAGCTCAATTACTACCTTTAGCACAACAGGCTGGCGTATCAATTATTGCTGGGACCGACGCTGGATTTTTAAATTCGTATATTTACCCAGGTTTATCTCTTCATCAAGAGCTGGCTATTTTTAGTGATTATGGCTTAACGCCATTACAAACATTGCAATCAGCAACACTTGCTGGACCACAGTTTTTAGGTAAAACGGCGCAGTTTGGAAAACTTACAGAAGGCAAAACCGCCGATATCATTTTCTTAACTGATAACCCATTAATTGATGTACGTAACACGCAAAAGCTCACTGGGGTTATTTCTCATAGTCGTTATTACAATCAAGCAGCACTTGAACAGCTAAAAGTAGATGCCAAGCAATTCGTTAGTTCACAACAGTAAATTAATCACCGGGCTCAGGTTACTTCACTGAGCCACTCCCTTTAATACTCTTTGTAGTATACACTCGCGCTTTTAGTTTGGAGTAAGCACTATGGGCTACTTATTTGCCGTCACTCTATTATGGGCGTTTTCATTTAGTTTAATTGGCGTATATTTAGCAGGTCAAGTTGATGCTTGGTTTAGTGTATTAATTCGCGTAGCCCTAGCCACACTGCTATTTTTACCGTTTTTAAAACGAACACCTCCCCAACTTGCTTGCAAACTCATGCTGATAGGCGCAGTACAACTCGGTATTATGTATAGCTTTTATTACCACTCATTTTTATTCTTAAGTGTGCCTGAAGTACTGCTATTTACCGTAATGACCCCGCTTTACATCACGTTATTAAACGATGCGTGCAACAAGTATTTTAACCCACAGTTTTTTATAGTCGCTTTTATTGCCGTGCTGGGTGCAATTACTATTCGCTATGAAAACTTAGACAGTAACTTCTTAGTCGGATTATTACTGGTACAAGGCGCTAATATTAGTTTTGCTGTAGGACAAGTAACCTACAAACGCTTAATGCTGGGTAAGCAGCTTGATGATAAAACTGTATTTGGCTGGTTTTTTATTGGTGCACTGATTGTTGCAAGTAGCTGTTATGTCTTATTTGGTAACTCAAACAAATTACCAAGCACCTCAACACAATGGGGCATATTGATTTATTTAGGAGTTGTGGCATCTGGTGTTGGCTATTTTATGTGGAATAAAGGCGCCACACTTGTCAATGTGGGCGCACTGGCGGTGATGAACAACTTGCTTATTCCTGCAGGCATTGTTGTTAATGTACTTATTTGGAATAGAGACGCGGACATACTCAGATTAAGTATTGGCGCGGGGGTTATGCTATTTGCCTTAGTGATAAACCAAATAATGGCTAAAAGAGTAAATTAGTTACCCTGTAGTTAAACTGTCACTAATAATTAGTAAGGTAGCGTCCACTTTGATTTTTAAGGAAAAATAATGAAGCACACACCTTTACTGACTAGTTGTTTATTATTAATTACACTCGCTGGCTGCGATGACGATGTAGAAATAGTCGAAAAAGAAGTGGTTGTTACCAACACTGAGGTTGAAATTGTTAAAGTTCCTACCCCGGTTATTGTTGAAGTCGCGCAAGGTACGAATATTCAACTCGGTGCTCGCCCCGACTACTTAATTGACGATATGGCCACCAGCGCACTAAAAACAAAATTAGAATCGTGCAAAGACGGCCCTTTTTATCGTACTGATTTTTCAATTGGTCACCGCGGTGCACCTATGCAATACCCAGAGCACACTAAAGAATCTTACATTGCAGCAGCTCGTATGGGCGCTGGCATTGTCGAGTGCGATGTGACGTTTACAAATGATAAAGAGCTGGTATGCCGCCATTCACAATGCGATTTACATACCACCACTAATATTTTAGCGATCCCAGAACTTGCCGCTAAATGCAGTGTGCCATTTACGCCAGCGGATCCTAACAGTGGCACACCCGCTGCAGCTAAATGTTGCACCAGCGATATTAGCCTGGCGGAATTTTTAACCCTTGAGGGTAAAATGGATGGCGCGAACACCAATGCCACCAATGTTAACGATTATATGAATGGAACACCGAGTTGGCGCACTGATTTATACGCCACCTCAGGTACACTCATGACTCATAAACAAAGTATTGCGCTATTTAAAGAGCTGGGTGTAAAAATGACCCCAGAGCTGAAATCGCCTCAAGTGAGCATGCCTTTTAATGGTATGACTCAAGCGCAATATGCACAAAAAATGCTGGATGAATACACGCAAATGGACGTACCCGCAAACCATGTTTATCCGCAATCATTTAACCTAGCCGACGTAGAATATTGGATTAGCACTAATCCTGAATTTGCAGCGCAAAGTGTGTATTTGGATGGTCGCGACAGCAATGCAGGGTTTGATCCTAATAACGCAGCAACATGGCAGCCAAGCATGGCAGAGCTAGCTACTGATGGCGTTAAAATTATAGCGCCCCCTATTTGGATGCTGCTAACCATAGATAACGACAGTAATATTGTACCCTCACAGTACGCTATAGATGCTAAGGCCGCAGGGCTTAATATTATTGCATGGAGCCTTGAACGCTCTGGCCCTCTAAATGAAGGCGGTGGTTATTATTATCAATCTATTAGTGATGTTATAGATAACGATGGCGACATGTTCACTGTGGTTGATGTTTTAGCACAAGAAGTGGGGGTCATGGGGATATTTTCCGATTGGCCAGCAACCGTAAGTTACTATGCTAGCTGTAATAAAATGCCTGCAAGTATTTAAACTTTAAGGCGTGTTTATTTTATCGCGCTCAGTTACCATATATTTTATATTATTTAACTGAGCGCTTTTATGATCATCCAACACCACCATGCAGACTTGCCTACCTAAGGGATCCCCAAAAATAATTATTAAGTTTCAATTACATCACTCACATCCATATTTTTCCAATCGATTTGCACTACTACCTGTACGAAATAGGCTAGTCCTTCCAAATAATCTCGCCGTCGCAATTTAATGGACTGTTTTTTGACGTATCGCAATCCAACAAATGCCCATGACACTACTCGCCTCCTTTTGGTTGAGTTAGCTTGAAAAGAGCCTGTCTTTCCTGCTTTGTCTATCACTGCGCCCAGCATCATTGAGAACCAATGAGCCAGTGTGGCAAGCAGTAACAGTATGTCTAATCGATAGAGTTTGTTTGTCCTGTGCAGATCTGAGCCTAAGCCGAACCTAACACTTTTTTGATCTCGAAATCCTGCTTCTATCTGCATTCTCATACCATATAATTTGAGCACTTTTTCGAGAAAGTGGTGCCTTTTTGGAAGTGAAGAAACGAGTAGCCAAGGCTCCTTATAACCACGTTTTTTATCTCTTTTTAATAACTTATGCCCTTTGCCAACCAGCACTGCATGCGTGTGATATTGTGCACTTTTGGTCAACTCGGTCGCGCCAAGATACTGGCTCCTACGTTGATTGCTCTTGAATAGTGACTGGCATGGAACAAACTCATCGCTGCCCTGCGTTTTCAAGTGTGCCGTACCTCGAACTCGGCTAATATAATGCCAGCCATTGTTTCGCACTGCTTTGAGCCAAGGAACTTTAAAGCCCGCATCCGTCACAATGACAGGGCGGCAATCACTCGGCAAGATCAGTTTGAGCATCTTTAAGAACCGTTTTTGTACTTTTGGGCAATGATATTGAAAGCTGAATGCACTTTCCTGATACAGGGTTAAAGAGCGACCTTCACTAACAATGCTGGCACGCAGAATACAGTATTTGGTTTGTGTATCTGCATGACTCCAATCAACCAAAATGACGGGATGCTTTTCAGTGACCACAAAACGGCTTAAGTGAACATAAACCGTTGTTGATTCACGTAAAAGCTCGTGGTTACTGAGCAGTCGATCAATACGTTTAATATCATGTTTTTCAGTTGTTTTTGAATTCAAATTGCGGCCGATAGACGTCAAGGTACATTGCTGGCAGTGCAATAGAGATTTAACGGCAGCGACTAAAGTATTAAATCTGGCTTTATGAATTGAGTTAGGGGTGACAGCGCGGAGCATATTGTGCAAAATAGTAAAAGCATTCATGGTGTTTAGCTCTGTTGTTTTTAAGCGATTCATAAGATCACAAAACACCATGAATGTTCCCTCGCTTCCCACATTTTTTAATACTATTAGTTCATTGATATATAAAGGCTAATTCTGGGGATACTTTAG